>JAGHCA010000093.1 GCA_021160725.1 Dehalococcoidia bacterium
AGATGATAGAGCCCACGAGTTCGCCGAAATTCCTTCGTTCCAATGGTGATGCTCCTGGCCTGAGGCGAGCCAGAGTCAAATGGGGCACAAAGGGGCGTTCCTCCTTGGCAAATCCTAAGACGGCGAGCGCGGAGTCAATGTTTTGCTGTAATCTGGATAGCTTGTCTGTCTCCCCACCAACACCAACCCAAAGGACTCGAGTTTGCCTCAGGCTGGGGAAAGCCCCCAGGCCTGAAATTTCCAAGTGGAATGGAGAAATCTCTCGTGCAGCTTCCTTTATAGCTTCGGTTATCTCTGTTACTCGCTTGGAAGGAATATTGCCCAGAAACTTCAAGGTTAGGTGAAGCCCAGCGGCGTCCACCCACTTGACGAACTTATGTTCATCTCTCTCTAATTCTCTTCTCAGCCTGGCTAATTCCTCCTTAGCCTCCTCAGGCAATTCGATAGAAATAAAGGAACGGATTTGCTCAGGGCTATGTGACATTTCTGCTCCTTGGTCCATTTTCACCCTCACCTCCATCCTCTCCCTTTAAGGGAGAAAGACAATACTTTATGGCTAGTATTCCTTTCGCATTTGAAAGAGGGACGACGCCGTCCTCTTACTTTCCCTTCTTCCTTTCATTTTGTTACTTGGGCTTTTTCACATTCTTTCTTCCCTTGGTTTCCATTTCTTTGCCTCCTTTGCTATTTAAGTATCACTGCTAAGAAACACTATTTGCTACCCTCATCTTCTTTGTCAACGCCGTCCATCTTTACTTCCTGACTAAGTTGCATTCTCTCCAATTCTTCCAGTTCTTTTTCTATGGCATCATACGTTTGAGTCAACTCTTCCCGCATTTTTTCAGTTTCTTTCTCCAGCTTGTTTTTATACCCTTCCAGTATGCTATCGAACATACCCCTAAAATCTTTAGCCATCCTCGGATTTTTCTTAGCCAGTTCAGCCATTTCCTTATCGTATCGTTGTGGGTCATTCAAAAACAGTGAATAGTAATGTGCGAGTAAATGCTTCTCTTGGCGTATTTTTCTGTCCTCCTTGAGTTTCTTTAACTTATTGCCCACTGCTGTTTCGAGACGGGTAGCAAGCTCTGAATTATTCAGGAATATTTCCAGCCCAGTTTCGTGGGAGGCAAGAGTAGGCTGAGATTTGCTCTGACTTCTATCTTCAGGTTTGACACGGGTGCCTTGCGCCTCCTCAAACTTAACTGCCATATCAGGAGGCATAAGAGCTGGCTCGTCATAGAATTTGGTGAGGACTTCCTCCCGAAATAAACCTAGAGGTGCGTCGTAAACTAGAACATGGTCGCCGTGTCTGTATCCTCGTTCCCAAAGCAAAGCTGCTTGGTCTATCTTTCTGCGGTGTGCTGTCATGTAGTCTACTAACGCATTCCTCTGAGGGCAATCTATATCCTTATATCGGTTCCACCAGTATGAAAAAAAATACCTTTGATGATTTGTCTAGTTCCCTATGTGCTTTCCTTTGCTCCCAATACCTCCATACTCGCATTTTCAACCTCCTTTAAAGTTATTCGCCAAGCCAAGTTTGAGACATTTTGCCACCTCCAACCTCAGATAGCAGTTTTTGGGCGTTAGCTCCCAGGATTTTAGCTTTATCTCCCTCAGAAAGCTGTGCAGATTGGATTTGGGCAAGCACTCTGCTCTGGTGCATAAGAGGATAATCAGTACCGAAAAGGATTTTATGACTGCCGATGATGCGACCTATCTGCTCAAAAATCTCGGGTTTATATAGGAAAACGGTTGCTGCGGTATCAAAGAAGACATTGGTAAGAGCCTTGGCTACCTCTGGCATCAGGGCATAAAAAGGCAAGCCACCACCCCAGTGAGCACAAACAAGTGTTAAATTCGGGAAAGCCGTGATAAAGGAATAGAGAATGTCAGGGGTGATACTGCCCTTGCCCGGGTATTTGTGTCCCACTGGCTCAGAAGAGTGGGTCAGAAAGATCAAGTCATGCTTGAGAGCGGCATCAATCGTAGGCTTCATTATTGTCTTATCAGTGAGATCGAAGCCCTGTATATCGGACCTTAATTCGCCAACTCCCTTAGCCCCGGCTTTAGCACACCGCTCCAGCTCAGCTAGGGCAGAATCTCCTGCTCTGGGTTGAATAGAACAAAAGCCGACAAGCCTTGTAGGATAACGTGATATTGAATCCAGAATGTAATCGTTTGTTTTTACGCAGAGTTCATGGCTTGCCCAGCCAATATTAAGAACGACGGACAGCTCAATGCCGGCTTCATCCATGCTGGCAAGCAGTTCCTCCGCCGTAGCTATCCTGGCTTTTGGGTGGGAATAAAGCAAGGAAAAGCAAGGATCTACCTTGATATATTCGTCACGCCTTTCCCTTAGCCAGGGGGGGAATATATGGGTATGGAAATCTGTAATCACTGACGACATTATATTCAAATGAAAAGAAGGGGGCAAATCTTTTTCCCCACCCCACCCTGTCATTGCACGCCCCGACACGTCGGGGCGTGCAATCTCATTATTGCTTCCGAGATTGCTTCGGCGCTACACTCCTCGTAACAACAGAAGTGGGAAAATAGAGTTACCCCATTTAAAATTTCGAAAACCGCTTGGCACTGCAGGGGATGATATATAATACGGACTAATATTTCGGAAAAATTAAACTATACCCGCGGAGGAATCAAAGATGTTAAACATACGTGCAATCAAAAAGGATACCCTCTATAACGTCATGCTCCAGCAGTTATATAGCCTTAATTACATGTGGCTGAGGTTCGAAGATTTTATACGGGTGAAAGCTACCAAAGCATATAAGAGTGAGGGATATTATCAGCTTATGGAAGAATATGGTTCGGAGGAAGCCAGGCGATTGGTCAAAGCTCTGGGTTTCCCGAGAGAGGAAATCAAGGACCTGATCAGGTTTTTAAAATATTCCCACTGGACTATTTTTGAGAATATCGAAATAGCGGAACTGACCGCAAACAGCTTCAGAATGCGCACACTCGATTGTTCAGCGCAAAGTGCAGCGAAGAGATGGGGGATGGAGTATTATGATTGCAGAACTGCAGGCCTGCGGATTCGCAGCGGTTTCTTTAAAGGTATTAACCCTAAGGCAAAGGTCCAGGCGATTTTTACTCCGCCTGAAGCCAGACCTGAAGGTACACGTGCAATCGTCTCTTGCGAGTGGCTGGTTTCATTGGAGTGAGGCACTTCATAGCGGAGAAAAATAGAGTTGCCCCCCTTTTTACAAAAACTGTTGACAATTCCTTGGATGGGGGTAAAATAGTACTCATAAGAAGAGTTACTATAAAAAACTGTACTTCAAGACCGATATAAGGTGGGTGGTCACATGTGCGCGTCAGAGAGTTTTCGAAACCCAGGGTCATTGCCAGGCATAGCCGCCCAAATTATTGGGCTCGTAAACAATAACAAATGACAAAGCTCAAATGTTAAATCAAGCTCAAAGCCCAAAGGACAAAAATTGGATTTCAATGACAAAGGAGTAGTTTTGGCATTTAAGCATTTGGATTTTGACATTTGGAATTTGTTGGGGCAACTACAAAAATTTGAAGGTGGAGTATGAAGATAATACATAGTTCGAGGAGACACCATTACGCAGCAAGAGGTGGCATCTTTTTGGTTACGGTAGCCTTAGTTGTGTGGATGGTAGGCTGAGGTCAGCCTGCTTATACCCTCACTATCTCCAGCACCGCTGGAGGTTCGGTAACCACGCCTGGAGAAGGGACTTTTACCTATGACCAGGGAACAGTGGTAAACCTGGTAGCCGAGGCTGAGGAGGGCTACCAGTTTGGCAACTGGACCGGCGATGTGGGCATCATTGCTGACGTCAACGCTGCCGCGACCAACATCACCATGAGCGACGACTATTCTATCACCGCCAATTTTGAAGCGGGCTGGATAAAGAACCCAAC
>JAGHCA010000097.1 GCA_021160725.1 Dehalococcoidia bacterium
CACCTCTACGAAGCTCTCGTCATAGGCAAGGCTGATGCTGTCCTGGCTGCCAGTATCTTTCATTACCGTATTTACTCAATTCACCAGGCAAAGGACTATCTAGCAGAAAGAGGAATTCCTGTAAGAAGACAAAAATGAAGGCATAATCGGAGACTTTATACTTATTAGAATATTGATTTTGTAATTATGAAGTTAAATGTGAGTAATGGTAAGGAAAGCAGTTTTAATTTCGGAAGATGTATGATCACTTGACCATAAGCATTTTCACTACTATACTGATGGGGAAAGGAAGCGAATTGAGAAAAATAGGTGGCATTTTACTAGCAGTGGGCCTCGGCATTCTAATAGGGTGGGGTCTTTATCTGCTCTTCAGTTTAGCTTTCCCATGGCTGCCCTTGCTAGTCAAGATTGCCTTCGCTGCCATAGCTATAGGCCTTATCTTGCTCTTAGCATCGCTAAGTCGAGAGAGATATCGAGCATCCAGGGAGGAAAAAGAGAAATTCAAGGAGGTGGAAAAATGATTGTGGTTACCACAGAGCAAATAGAGGGTAAAAGGATAACAGAAACATTGGGCTTGGTTAGAGGCAGTACTATCAGAGCCAGGCACATGGGGCATGATATTATAGCCGGTTTGCGTAACATCGTTGGTGGAGAGGTCAAAGATTATACCGTAATGTTGGCACAAGCTCGAGAAGAGGCAATGCAGAGGATGATTGAGCAAGCTGAGAGGATGGGTGCTAATGCCATAGTAGGCACTAGGCTTGTAACCTCGATGGTGATGTCCGGGGCTGCTGAGATGGTAATGTATGGGACAGCAGTGAAAGTGGTCTGAGTTTAAATTGGCTGATGTCTAGATTTTCATAATCGCCCCGATTCCATCGGTGCTTGGCTCTTCGATAAGGCTTCAGTGTGAGCTTAGTCGAACAGTATGCTTGCCTGATAAATCGAATTTGTGGGCGGGCAACCCTGTGTTTAGTCAGAAACCGTCATCTTCCCTTCCTCTTCTGGTGTCAACTCACCAACTCTGTCCAATCTTTCTCTTGCAATTGGTGGAAGACCCTTCTGCCAATCGCAGCTTGTCATTGCTTCCTACCTTCCATTTTCGAAGCTGTTTAATAAAATTCACATAAATACTTTTCCAGTGATAAGAAAATGAACAGTGTAACTAGTATATAATAATGCACTCGGAGGAAATCGATGGGGATCAGCCTGTGTAAGGAGCCAAATCTTGAAAACCCAATTCTGGTAGCCAGTTGGCCAGGAATAGGAAACATCGGGATAATTGCTGTTGATACTTTGAGAGGGATGTTAGGGGCAGAGGAGTTTGGAGAAATTGAGCCATGGGATTTCTTTTATCCCAGGCGGGTCTTAATCAAGAATGGAATTTTGGAATACCTGGAATTTCCCAGCAGCAAATTTTATTTCAAGAGAGCGGCGGGAAAAGATATAATATTTTTTATCGCAGAAGAACAGCCTACTGAAGGGAGCAGGATATATGCTGAGGGAAAGAAAGCCTACCACATGGCTAACCTTGTAATAAATGTAGCCGAGAAATTTAAATGTCGAAAAATTTATACTTCGGGTGCAGCTGTATCTTTGATCCATCATACCATGAAGCCAAGAGTTTGGGCTGTACCCAATAGTGAGAGACTAATACAGGAAATAAGAAGATACGAAAACGCCGTGCTCATGTCTGACATTGAAGGAAGAGGTAAGCAGGGAAATATCACCGGCTTGAATGGACTCTTACTAGGAGTTGCTAAGAAGAGAGGTTTTGAAGCTATTTGCCTGATGGGTGAGATACCAGTATACCTCCAAGGATTGCCTCTGTCCTACCCCAAAGCTTCGAAGTCTGTCCTGGAAGTTCTCACTCGTAGCCTAAAAATAGAGGTTAACCTAGATAAATTGGATGAATTAGACCAAAGGGTACAACGAAGAATTGAAGAATTTTACCAACAAATTCCTTTAGCAATAAGAGAGCAACTTGATAGGTTAAGGCACGTGGTTTATGACAAACCAGTCGGTCCTGGGCCAATTACCGAGGAAGAAAAGAAAAAAATCGTGGACGATGTTGAAAAGTTCTTTAAAAAGCGAGGCGAAGGGGAATGAGCCAGGGATATCCTATAAAAATCTACAGTGAGCCAGATCTTAGTCAATCCTCTTTGGTACTGGGCTGGAGTGAAGACGCCGGAAATTTAGGGCGAAAAGTCACGGATTACTTGAATCGGAAACTGAAAGGGCAAAAATTTGCTGAGATTGAACTAGAAGATTTCTTTCCCCTCGGTGGAGTCACCATAGAAGGTAATCTGGCCCAATTTCCTGAAAGCAAGTTCTATGCCTGCCAAGAACTTGAGTTGGTGGTTTTCCAGAGCAATCCTCCAGGAACTGAATGGTATAAATTTCTAAACTCAATTTTGGATGTAGCAGAGCAACATTGCCAGGTAAAAGAACTATATATCATTGGGGCAATGGTTAGTTTTAGTGCTCATACTTCTCCCCGCCAGTTATTTACCGTAGTCAATTCGGCAGAAATTAAAGAAGCATTGAATCAATACGATCTGGTCGGAGACATGAATTATCAAACGCCAGCGGGTGAGAGACCAACTTTGAATTCTTTTCTGTTGTGGATAGCTAAGAGGAGGAATATTCCCGGAGTAAGCCTGTGGGTGCCAATACCATTTTACCTGTCAGCCACGGAAGATCCTCAGGCTCAAAAGAAGGTCCTGAGCTTTTTGAGTGAAAGATTACGCCTGGAAATTGATTTTAGTGACATAGATCAGGAGATTCGAGAACAGAATGAACAATTAGCACAGGCAAGGTCTCTTTATCCTGAGATTGATGATTACATTAACAGGTTAGAAAGTAATCTTATGTTATCTGAGAAAGAGAATGGAGAACTAATTAAAAAAATTGAGGAATTTCTAAGAGAAAGCGCTTGAGCCTCTCTTAGATGAAGAAAGTTCTATTGAGATGCTAGCAAAAGTAAAAAGTGCTGCTGTGGTGGGATTGGAGGGAGCTGTAGTGGAAGTAGAGGTGGATTTGTTACCAGGCTTACCCTCTTTCACCATCGTTGGACTCCCAGACAAAGCAGTCCAGGAAGCCAGAGAAAGAGTACGGTCAGCCATAAGAAATTCAAATTACAAATTCCCCAGCAGGCGTATCATTGTCAACCTGGCTCCAGCAGACTTAAAAAAGGAAGGCCCTGCTTACGATTTACCCATAGCCATAGGCATACTGATTAGCTCAGGGCAGTTAAATGCTGACATCTCCCATAGTATCTTTCTAGGGGAACTCTCTTTAGATGGCAAGTTACGCCATACATATGGGGTGTTGCCCATGGTAGCTTTAGCCCGTGATAAAGGCTTAACAAACATATTCGTGCCTTACGACGATGCTAAAGAAGCTTCCCTTATAGATAAGATACATATATTTCCCACGGAATCGCTGGCGCAGCTAGTTGCTCACCTTCAAGGTGAAATAGATATCCCAGAGTACCATAGCGAGATGAATTGGGAGCAAGAGTTTCGACCCAGTTACGCTTTTGACCTTGCTTATATCAAGGGTCAAGAGCATGCCAAGAGAGCTTTGGAGATAGCGGCGGCTGGAAGACACAATATTCTCATGTGTGGCCCACCTGGAAGCGGAAAGACTATGTTGGCTCGCTCCTTGCCCTCGATACTTCCCTTGTTGACTATGGAAGAAGCCATAGAGGTAACCAAGATTTACAGCGTTAGCGGGCTGTTGCCACCAGACACTTCCATTATTGTAGAGCGACCTTTTCGTTCTCCTCACTATACTATTTCCCACGCTGGTCTGGTAGGAGGAGGGCAATGGCCAAAGCCGGGGGAGATAAGTCTGGGACACCATGGGGTGCTTTTTCTGGACGAATTCCCTGAGTTTGGGCATGTGACTCTAGAGTCGCTGCGCCAACCAATGGAAGATAGAACAGTCACTGTCAGTCGTGTCCACGGCAGTGTCACCTTCCCCGCTAGCTTTATGCTGGTTGCAGCTATGAATCCCTGCCCCTGTGGGTATTATGGCGATCCATTCAAGGAATGTAAATGTTCATCAGGAGAAATCTCTCGCTATCATAAAAGGATAAGCGGACCATTACTGGACCGCATTGATATCTTTGTTGATGTTCCCCATATTGATTATGAAAAACTCACTGAAGATAAGGCTGGGGAAAGCTCGGATAAAGTCAGAGCCAGGGTTAAGGCGGCACATGAAATACAGCTTGAGCGTTTTCGAGGGACGAAGCTGAAGTGCAATGCTGATATGACGCCCAAGGAGGTTAAGGAATTCTGCACGGCAGAACCAGCAGCTCAGAGCCTGCTTCGCGCCGCCATGAAGCAGCTTCATCTCACCGGCCGTGCCTTCCATCGCATCCTTAAGCTTTCCCGTACCATCACCGACCTAGAGCAGAGCGATATCATCAAAACACACCATATGGCTGAAGCTCTACAGTACCGGCATAAGGAAATAATTTAAACCCAAGATAGCTCACCAAGAGCCGTAGGAGACCTTCCCTGCTATTAACCGTATGTGAAGCAAGCTGTTTTACTTCCTGCGGCTAATTTACAGTGTTAAAATAGTTATCAATCGTCGCTATCAACGGGTTGTTTACTGAACGCAACAAGGAGGCTAAGTCAATGAAGCATATCAAGATGGCATCTCAAAAACAAATAGGTAGAAAAGTAAGAGCACAGTTCCTCGCAGGGATTCTCGTTGTTGTGCCGGTTATTGTTGCCGTACTGATACTGGTCTGGCTTTTTAACTATATTGACAACATTGCGCAACCTGTTGCCCATTCGCTATTAGGGCGCACGATTCCCGGCCTGGGCTTCGCCTTAACAGTAGTCTTAATCTACTTGACTGGACTCGTGGCGACCAGTGTTATTGGCAAGAGACTGGTTGGTTATATAGAGTCTTTATTGGCAAGAGTGCCATTGTTTCGCTATCTCTATACAAGTATCAAGCAAATCATGGTAAGTTTCACCGCCACCAGCGAGGCTAAATTTCTTCAGGTAGTGCTAGTAGAGTTCCCTAAGAAAGGTATGCGCGTTCTAGGTTTTGTAACAAGTGAAACACGCGTCGAGTCTGGTGAAAAGCTGCTTAACGTGTTTATACCGACGTCTCCCAATCCAACATCTGGTTATCTAGAAATAGTAAGGGAAAATGACATCATCAGGACCAATATATCAATTGATGACGCGCTGAAAATGATCCTGTCTGCCGGCAAAATATCACTCAAGGAAGTCTCTGATAGGTTGGGTGCTGAGAATTGAACACCGGTGGATTTACGGATAGCCCTGACGAAAAACTACAGTCCTGTTCTCTAATGATGCCACAAGCTTAAGATGCAACAAACCACAGAACCCCACCAGCAATCAGCAGCATAATACCGATGATAAGAGAAATCCTGCCTCCTATTTGCCAGGCGTGTAGCCAGAAACGTTCGTGTTCATGGGTTATAGTCTCCTTAATATCCCTTTGTGTTAACAAAATAGAATTATAATATCTTCTCTTTTCCCGCTTGTTCCAAAGCATCGAAATAATACCTAAGAGGACAAAAAACCCCCCCATCGCTAAAATAGCCTGATAATTGGCCAGCGACATATTACTTAACCTCACCACCTCAAGAATTCACAGAATTTCGAGGTACTCCTACTTAATCTCTACAGTCGCTCCAGCAGCTTCTAATTTCTGCTTTATTGTTTCGGCTTCTTCCTTGGAGACGCCTTCTTTTACTACCTGCGGCGCAGCTTCCACTAAATCCTTGGCTTGCTTTAATCCCAAGGTGGTTATTTCACGCACTGCCTTGATAACTTCAATTTTCTTTTCGCCGAAGCTCTTCAAGGTGACGGTGAATTCCGTCTTCTCCTCCGCTGGAGATGCTTCTGCCGATTGGCCAGCAGCCGCCATCGGTGCTGCTGCTACTGCTACAGGAGCAGCACTAATCCCAAATTCATTCTCGAGAGTCTTGACTAAATCAGCCAGGTCCAACACCGTCATATTCTTGATGGCAGAGATTATTTCTTCTTTGGTCAAACTCCTAACTTCCTTCTTTGCCTCAGGAGTCTTTTTAACTTCCTCTTCCTTGGCTTCCTTCTCTAATTCTTCTGATGACATGGTTCCCTCCTTTGTTATTCACTAGTCATTTGAGCTCTATTGTGTAACACGTTTAATAGCCCTTGCAAGGGAGAATTGAGAATATTATGTAAATTCCCCACAGTGGCTTGCAATTGCTGAATTAACTTAGAGATGAGAATTTCTTTGGGTGGTAAATCAGCCAAGTTTATCACTTCTTCTGGAAGCAGAATTTGATCTCCTAATAATCCCCCTTTAATTTGTAAAGGCAATGTCGTGGATTTGATATATTGATTAAGAGCTCTAGCCGCATTAACTACGTCATCGTATCCGAAAGCCAAAGCCACAGGGCCTTCGATTATATTCATCAGTTGCGGCTTACCTACCTTTTCAGCGGCACGATAGAGCAAAGTATTTTTGACAACATGATACTCGACACCTGTTTTTGCCAAAGCGTTACGCAACTCGGCCATCTGTTTAGCAAGTAGACCCTGGTAACTAGTAGCAATCACAATAGTGCTTCGCGACAAATCATCGGCTAGATTGCCTACTATCATCATCTTCTTTTCTTTTAACATATTTACCTTCCTCTCTAGCTCTCTCACGTCATAGACAGGAAAACCTATAATAAAAATCCCTGTGCCAGATAACACAGGGCTACCTTTAGCCTCGGCAGGCAAGTTATTTAAACCCTCAGGGTACCTGCTGTCACTGGCATTAATTTACTCTGGCATTATAACACAAAGAATCAATTAGTAAAACACCTTGTGCTGGCTGACCACATGGGTAACACTGGACTACAGATTTTAGCAAGTTCCTTTTCAATATACTCTACAGGAGTAAGATAGGCAAGAGATTGGTGTGGGCGGTTGAAGTTATATTCTATAAGCCCATTCGGTTAACCGGTAATTGAACTCTTCTATATCCAAAGATAGAATTAAGTAAGGTAACGAGTTTCTAAGATCCGTTCCACTGTTAGAGAGCTACTTGTCTGCAGCGTTCCTTAATGCTAACATTATTGCCTCGGGCCGCTAGCTCAACCGGTAGAGCAGCTGACTCTTAATCAGCCGGTTCTGGGTTCGAGTCCCAGGCGGCTCATGTTAGATATACGATAATCCTCGTATAACATAAGATACCCTACCCAACGACACCTGATTAGCAAAAAGCTACGGCGTGAACTTTTCCCGATAGGGGATATTATCCTAATATCCCGGTAATAGTTATCCGGACGTGTGTCTTACTCCTAAATCTGCTCTGGTGCGCAGAAAGCGAATTAACTCCTCTCGATTTATCATCCCAACAACCTTTCCTGCTTCTATGACTGGTATATGCTTGATATTTTCCCCCTCCATTTCTTGGAGCACGCTCAACACATCTTGGTCAACATGAACTGTCTTTAATTTGCTTGCCGGAGTCATGATATCCTGCACAGAAGTGGTTGCCCAACTAGTACGGGGGATTTTCTTTATTTGCTGCAGAGTGACCATGCCTTCTAACTCAGCCCCCCGAGTTACCGGAAAGCAGCTTCGCCCTGTGGGCAAGATATATTGCTCGGCTACGTCTCTTAAATGCATATCAGGAGGGATTAATGGACACCCATAGTCCGTAACCTGGCGTACGGTGATACCAATAAGAACATCGCGGAGCAAAACTTGCTGATAACTAGCTCTGGCTGCATCGCGGAGAAACCAGCCAATTAATATGAACCACAGGCCGTTAAACCACAACAAGCGGGGAGCAAAAATAATAGCAATGCCTCCAGCGATGAAGGCATACGCTATCCCCTGTCCCACTTTGGTAGCGATGCGGGTTGCTCTGTGGTAATCGTGTATTCTATACCATACAAGGGCACGTAATATTCTGCCTCCGTCTAATGGAAAACCGGGGATTAGGTTGAACACAGCTAAAATTACATTTATCCGAGCCAGCCACTGCATCAAGCTGGCGGCTAAGATTTGCTGGATTCCTGCTAGTAGAAGGTACAGCCCGTAGAAAATACCGGCCAGAGCCAGGCTGGTCAAAGGACCAACTATAGCTATGGAAAATTCTGCTCTGGGGTGGGTGGCTTCCTTAGTTATCTGGGAAATACCGCCGAAAACGAAGAGGGTAATTTCTTTAACCGGGATATTATTTCTAATAGCAAGAATACTGTGGGCCAATTCATGAGTGATGATGGAAGCAAAAAAGAGCAAACTGGTTAATACACCCAAAAGTATCCTCTGCTCTATAGGAGGGTAAGGTGGCCCTCCTAAGGGGTAAAACACTAGCGAAAAGGTAAGCAGAACAAAGATAATAAACCAGGTATAGTGAAGCCGCAGTGGAATGCCGATGACTTTACCTAGATTTATGTTACCCCTCATCATCCTCCTTGTAGCAAAGTATGACCAGTAAGCTTGTACGCTAATTCAGTTAATGGAAAGTTAAAGCTCCACACTCCGAAGAAAATCTTCGTCTTGGAAGGTTTTTGATTGCTTGGAATAGCCATTTAGGATTAAGTACATTAGATTTCCTCAAGTAATATCCTCCTTAAGTCAAAAAGGGCAGCATTGACTGCCCTTTGCTTTATCCTCGAGAGATTTCCGCGGAGCGTATGTGTGAAGGCCTGCTCAAATTTATCACTGCTCAAACCTATGAATATATCACTGCAATTTTTATGGTAATCTATGTTACCCCCAACACTCATGCCGATATCAGCTTTCAAGTTACTACGCACGGCATTAGCCATTACGTTGGCCACCTGAATGCTTTCCTCGCCATATTGTCTCATAATGGAGGTATCCACGCCACAGACTGCCTTGGCTTCGTCACAACAAACCAGCACCCCCCCTTTGAAATAAGTATGGCTTTCCTTGCTACTGGCAATGGTATTACACAGAAGCCCCTCGGTGCAGGATTCCATAGTTGCTAAACTTAAGCTTTTAGCTTTGAGCAACTCTCCGATAACAGAGGCCGGCGTATCATCATCTACACCCCAAATATAAGAGGAAAGAATTTTTCTAATCTGCTCTTCGCTTTGGAAAATAAGGCGTTGAGCTTCTGTTTTCCCCTTTGCTTTGGCCGTAATACGGAGATAAACACCGTCTGGATTGGCATAAGTAGCTAAAGTAGGATTGGATAGTTTTGAAAGGGGAGCTACCAATTCATCTACATTGGGCTCACCTAGCTGAAAAGTCTTAATTACCCTGGACAGGATGACCTCTCCAGATGCTCTTCGTTTCAGTTTGGGCAATATGCCTTCTTGCCACATCAATTTCATTTCGTCTGGTGGCCCGGGTAGGACTATGATTATGTGGTCGTCTTTTTCAATCCACCAACCAGGCGCTGTGCCAATACGATTGCGAATAATTTGTGCCGAAGGAATGGTAGCTGCCTGTTTTTTATGACTTTGTGCGATTTTTCCAGGATAGTGGCTAAACTCCGAGCGCCAGCGGAGTATTCCTTGCCATAACTTCTCGTCGATTTTCAGCTCCTCTCCCAGCATTTTGCCAATAGCTTCTCGGGTAATATCATCCTGAGTAGGCCCCAATCCACCTGTAATGATAATCAGGTCTGCCCTCTGCCAGGCCCGTTTCAAAGTATCAATTAACCTTTTCTGATTATCGCCTACCGTAGAGATAAAATATAAGTCAATTCCCAGCAAAGGTAACTGATTGGCTAAAAAGGAAGAATTAGTATCCACTATATTGCCCAACAAAATCTCTGTGCCAACGGGAATTATCTCTGCCTTCATTTTAAGATATTAATTACGACTGGCTCGCTTTCTTTAATTTTGACTCCGAATTCTTCGTCTCTTGTTATTATTAGTCCTTCACTTGGCTGTTATTCTTCGCCCAGAGCAGTTTCCTGAAGAGAAAGAAATTAGTCTTGCTCAGCATGGTGGCGGCAAAGCACTCTCAGTTAGCATTTAGTCACTGAGACGCCTAGATACCTTTCTACTATTGCCATTGCACAATATTTACCACACATGCTACAAGTCGTTCCCTCAGCAGGTATCTTACCATGGATCTGCTGCGAAAGCTCTGGGTCTAAAGATAACTTAGCTTGGGTTTCCCAGTCCAGAGCCCTGCGTGCTCTGGACATTTGTCCATTCCACTCTTTGGCCCTTTTTACGCCCTTAACAATATCAGCAGCATGAGCAGCTATACGGGAAGCGATTATTCCCTCTTTAACATCCTCCACATTGGGAAGGGCAAGATGTTCAGTGGGAGTAACATAGCACAAAAAGTCTGCGCCAGCGGCAGCAGCAATTGCCCCACCAATGGCAGCAGTTATGTGGTCGTAACCAGCACCTATATCGGTCACTAGAGGACCAAGAACGTAGAAAGGCGCCTCCCGACAGAGGCTTTTTTCCAACTGAACATTTGTGGCGATTTGGTCCAACGGCAAATGGCCGGGACCCTCTACCATAGTTTGAACGCCAGCTTCCCTGGCTTGTTCCACTAATTCACCAAGGATGATTAACTCTTCGACTTGAGCCCTATCGGTGGCATCGGCTAAGCATCCCGGACGCAAACCATCACCCAAACTTAAAGCAAAATCGTATTCAAGAGCCAGGTCCAGTAAGCGGTCATAGAATTGATACAAAGGATTCTCCGCATCGTTGTGCAGCATCCAACCGATGAGAAAAGCTCCTCCTCGAGAAACCACATTAGTTATTCTACCCTGCTTTTTCAGTCTGGCCACAGATGCCTGGGTCACTCCGCAATGGACAGTCATAAAATCGACGCCGTCTTTAGCGTGTTCTCGGATTACGGTGAAAATGTCATCAACGCTCATGTTCACGATGGCTCCACGGTTCTCAATGGCTTCTATACCTGCCTGATAAATGGGCACCGTCCCCACCGGCACGGTGCTAGCACGCATGATAGCTCTCCTGATAGCTGAAATATCACCTCCAGTGCTCAGATCCATCACAGTGTCGGCACCAAACCTAATGGCAGTCTGTAATTTCCTTAGTTCCGTGTTCAAATCACAGAAATCTGGGGATGTACCTATGTTAGCATTGACCTTGGTCCTTAATCCTGCACCTATGCCGCAGGGGGCTAGATTTGTATGATTAGCATTGGCTGGAATTACGATTTTGCCCTCAGCCAAGCCTTGGATGACAAAATCCGGCTCTACTCCTTCCTTTTCAGCTACGTGCTTGATCTGAGGTGAGACAATTCCCTTTCGTGCTAGCTCTAGCTGGGTCATCTATCTTATACGCCTTACATAAGTCGCCGTCAAACTAAAGTATAAAACATTTCATGCATTATGCAAATTTAGAACGAAATCTAACGCAACGCAATTGCTGGTGTAAAACAAGTCCGATGTTAACAGAGCAAAGCAGAGGCAAAGATCTGCGTGTAAATCTAAGGCAAAGTTCTTAAAGCTTCCTTCTGAATTTTGAATAATTTATCTATCCCTTGCTGAGCTAAAGAAAGCAAGGCATCAGCACTTTCTTTAGAGAAAGGTTTACCTTCGGCAGTTCCCTGAATTTCCACGAACTCATTTTTGTCGGTCATGACAACGTTGAAATCAACTTCAGCTTGGTAATCCTCCTCGTAGCAAAGGTCGAGCAGTATGCTGCCGTTCACAATACCCACGCTGGTAGCAGCTATCATTTTAGTTAATGGCATAAATGGCAAAATACCCTGTTTTCTTAAGTTATGGAAAGCATGATAAAGAGCCACATATCCACCTGTAATAGCTGCTGTTCTGGTGCCACCGTCTGCTTGTAATACATCGCAATCTACTACAAGTGTCCTTTCTCCCAGAACAGCCAGGTTCGTTGCTGCCCTTAAACTGCGGCCGATCAGGCGTTGGATTTCCTGGCTTCTTCCTTCTGCCTTATCGCGTGGTGTACGAGTAACTGTGGAGCGAGGTAACATGGCATATTCCGCAGTAACCCAACCCTGGCCACCGCCTTTTAGAAAGAGAGGCACCCTTTCTTCCAGACTTACAGAGCACAACACCCTCGTTTTACCCAGTTCAATTAAAGCCGAACCCTCGGCGAAGCTCTGGTACCCTAAAGTTACCCGTACAGGGCGAAGTTCATTGTCAGCTCGGTTGTCTCTCCTGGTCATATCAGAAAAAGTATATCAAACTCTCCGCTAATCTGTCTGTCTAACTTGAACAACTATTTACTACCCACCTCTTTTTTGACAGGTCTCGATAAACCTTTCGATAGAGCGGTTATAAGTCTTTATAAGTCTTCTCCACATCCTCGGGGAAAAGACAGACCGGTAATTCATCTAATCGCCAATGGTATCCCAGACATTCGCAACAAATACCTTTTCTGCTGCATGTCTCATAAGTACAGTTGCATTCCTGTTTGTTTTGCTCCACGGTGCACTCTCTCATCTTCGCCCTCCTTTGATAATTGTTTGGCTGGATACTTCTTCGCCCGCAAGTCAAAATGAGACCACTTCCCCAAACATGTGCTATTATATACCAAAATAGGGATACCAGAAAGGCAGACAACAGGTTGCAGCTACCAGTTGATGCTTACCTTGATATTGAGACCACAGGCTTGTGCTCTTTTTATGACGAAATAACCGTTATTGGCATCTGTTTAGCTAATAGTACAGAGAAAAGACTGGTCCAACTTGTTGGGATTGATGCAACCGGAGATAACCTGCTCAGGACCTTGCGTTGTGTGGATACAATCTATACATACAACGGCAGCCGTTTCGACCTTCCTTTTATCAATTTCCGTCTGGGGATAAATCTGAAAGAACATTTTCATCACCGTGACCTGATGCATGATTGCTGGAGGAATAATTTATATGGGGGTTTCAAGGCGGTAGAGCGGCAATTAAATATTCCTCGCCGGCTACGAGGTATTACTGGAGCAGAGGCTGTAGTGCTGTGGTGGAGATATCAGATTGGCCGGGACAAAAAAGCGCTGGACTTGTTACTGGAATATAACAAGGAAGATGTGGTTAATCTAATAACATTGCGGAGAAAGCTGGAAAAGCTCGTAAAATCGAGGTATCGTTATTAATGCAGGATACATCCTGCTGATTCTCATTGAACAAGAGCCTAAACAAATAATCTAGGGATTGTGATAGGCAACGCACAATATTATTCACTCCAGTTGCTATTTCTGACAGTGTTCCGGAGTTTGCTTGATCTTCATCCCAAGGAAAAGATCCATCATAGTAATAGAGATCGTTGAAAGCTACGATAATTTCATATTTATCTAATCCGGAATCGAATAGTGGGAACACAGTAAAACCGTGACGAAGTTTAGCAGGGGCTTGTGCCTCTATTGCCCGCCATTCACCCCCTTGATACCAATTCTCCATCAGAAAGGCATGAGCGCCTTCATTGCCGTCAACCCCAATGACTACATATACCTGCTCCGCATCAATGCCATAGGCTCTAAGTAGAGTGCACAGGAGGACAGAAAATTCCTCGCAGTCCCCAACGCGGGGGTCATTCAGGATCTCTTCTGGAGTCTCCCAGCAATCTTTCTGTCCAAATCTATCTTCATCAGGCTCGTACTCTACGTTGTAAGCCACCCAGTCCCGAATAGCATCAAAACCTTCTTTAGTTGGTTCGTGAGGAAGAGCACCAATGATACTCTGCAAACATTCCACAACCGAAGAACATTCGGGTGTAATGTAGGACTTGGATTCAAATTCAGACTCCGTAGCTGGCCAGGCATGGCCGGTAGAGGGAGTCTGTTCCAACGTAACGCAGCCCAGGCCAGACAGAATGAGTAAACCAAACACAGCTAGGTAGGCAAAAAAGATTGAAAAGCACTGCTTCATACCCAAACTCCAAGCCATTTTAAGCGATGTTTGGTTTTTTTTCAATACATTGTTGTGCGGTGCGGGTCACACGAGAAGCTACCACTGCACATGGTTAGTTCTTATGTGCTTCAAAAATCTTCTATTGGTTTAGGTGCTTAAATCATTTGACAAGCTGTGCTCTGAATTCGGGTACGAATTTCTTGCTGAAAAAGATAGCAATGATATAATAAGTGCAGCGGAAAATGTCTAGCAAGAGTAAATACATCCTGGCTGCCGTAGTACTGGTAACGATAACGTTGAGTGTCGGTATATGGGCATTTTTTCCACCCCCGGTAGATAGCCCACCACCATCTAATAGCACAGCCCTGGATACTAACCTTGATTGGACATTCCCTCAGGAGAACACACCAACTATTTCTTTGCCCGATTTCCGCCCAGTAGTTGATAAGGTAATGCCCTCGGTGGTTTCCATAACTACAGAATTTGTTACCTCTGACTTCTTTGGTCGCCAGTATATAGAACATGTTAGTGGGTCAGGGATACTTATCGATAGTGAGGGTTATATTGTCACCAACAATCATGTAGTTGAAGGTGCCCGGAGCATCTACTTGGAGTTAGTCGATGGCAGAAGTTTCTCCGCGGATATAGTGGGCACTGATCCCTTATCTGACCTTGCCGTGATAAAGATAGATGCCACAGATTTGCCTTATGCTAATTGGGGCGACTCAAGCACGCTATCTCTTGGCGAGTGGGTGCTAGCTATCGGCAATGCTTTGGGAGAAGGAATAATAGTAAGTCAAGGCATAGTCAGCCGCTTAAATACCTCTGTGGACGTTGGAGGGAATACCCTTTACGGCTTGATTCAAACCACGGCAGCTATCAATCCCGGCAACAGTGGAGGCCCACTGGTGAATATGGCTGGCGAAGTGATAGGCATTACCAGCGTTAAGATAGTTGCGTCTGCAGTGGAAGGTATGGGTTTTGCCATAAGCAGTAACGAGGCTAAGCCTGTCATTGAGGACATAATACGTCATGGTCACGTGACCTATCCCTGGTTGGGAGTGGGAGTACTTACAGTGAACTCCTTAATAGCTGCAGCAAGAGACCTCTCCGTGGATAAGGGAGCACTTATTGAAACGGTAGTTGCTGGCAGCCCAGCAGAGGCTGCGGGACTGAGGAAGGGCGATGTCATCACCCACTTCAATGACCAGGAAATAAGTAATATTGCCGACCTTGTCCAAGCTATCAGAACTAGCGGAATTGGCGAGGAAGTAGAAATAGTCTTTGTTAGAGGCGAAGATACTAGAACAACCTCGGCTCGACTTATAGAACGCCCGGATTCCTAGGATAGGCTTCCACAAAAGAAACCCTGGACATTAAATGAAAAGTACTAAACTAAACAACAGTACAGAAATTTAAAAATCAAAATGAAAACTAAAAATGTAAAAAATTTAACCTTCATCCTGTCATTTTGCACTTTTACTTTTGCATTTTGAAAGAATTTGTTTAGCGTTCAGAAATCAGGATTTACTTTCTTGATTGCCAGAGAGATCTCGCTATCCGAGATACGATGTTTCTCACTGTAAGCCTCGTCAGGAGGCAAACCATCAATAATCTCCGGAGATAAGGTCTCCTGTTTAATATAGTCAGCAAAAGTATTTATTACTTGTTTGATGAGTGGTTCCTTTGTTTGATAGTATGTAACGATATGGTCTGTGATTTCAAGTTTGGCATTGCGTCGCATATTCTGAAGATGACGCACAAGCTCTCTACTTACTCCCTCGGCAATTAGCTCAGGGGTCAATTCAGTGCTTAGGGACACCCAATATCTGGCGTCGCTGACCATGCTATAATCCGGCATGTCCCGATAGCGTAGGGTTTCTTCTCGTCTTTCTGCTCCACTTAATACGACAAGCTGCTTAACATTTATCTCTTCCATTATCTCAGTAGCTAAGCTAGCTAAAGCTTTTTCCTCCTCTTTGGTCTCTACCCCGACCACAGCTTTACTCAATGGCTGACGCACTTTAATCCCCACCTTAGCTCGTGCTGCCCTGCCCAAGCTGGATATTTTCATGGCTAGCTCAACATCCCTATTCAACTTGTCGTTGATTTTAGCTTCCTCTGCTGTGGGAAAATCGGTTAGATGAACGCTTTCTCTAGCATCAAGATTAACAGAGCGGAACAAATTCTGGTAAAGTTCTTCAGCAAAAAATGGCACAAAGGGAGCCAGCAACTGAGTTAAAGTTGCCAGAGATTGATACAACGTGGTGTATGCAGCCAGTTTATCAGCATCGTTCTCGCTTTTCCAGAACCGCCGGCGGTTTCTTCTCACATACCAGTTAGAGAGCTTATCTACAAATTCCTCAATCCTGCGTGTCGCAGCAGTGGGATTATAGCTATCCATCAATTTGGAAACCTCGCTTACAAGCCGATTAAGCTCGGAAATAATCCATTTATCAAGCTGTGTGAAAGCTTTGGGTTGCTTGCTGTCAGCCATCGAAGGCTGGGGAACAAAGCGGTCGATATTGGCATAAAGGGTAAAAAATGAATATGTATTCCACAAAGTAAGGAGAAATTTACGTCTCGACTCTTCAAGCATCTTAGTAGAGAAACGATGGTTGTCTTCTCCTGGAGTAGAAACCAGCATATACCACCTTAGAGCATCGGCACCATGATTATTAATCACAGCCCAGGGATTAATTACATTGCCCTTGGATTTGCTCATTTTCTCCCCTTGAGCATCAACAACATGTCCTAGGCATATAACGTTCTTGAAGCAAGGGCTATTGAAAAGTAGAATAGATATGGCGTGTAAACTGTAAAACCAACCTCTGGTCTGGTCCACAGCCTCGCAAATAAAATCGGCGGGAAAATTCTGCTTAAACTTATCTTCGTTCTCGAAGGGATAATGCCACTGTGCTACAGGCATAGCTCCGGAGTCAAACCAGCAATCAATTACCTCGGGAACGCGTTGCATCCTGCCCCCACATTTTGGACAGTCGAAGGTAATTTCATCCATATAAGGGCGATGTAAATCCAGGGGTATAGTCAAGCCACTTAGATTTGGCTGCGACCTTAATTCGGCTACACTGCCAACGCATTTACAATTATCACAGGAAGAACAGCGCCAAATATTGAGCGGAGTACCCCAATACCTCTCCCGGGAAAAAGCCCAATCAACGTTATTTTCCAACCAATCGCCAAAACGACCATACTTAATATAGTCAGGGTACCAATTTATTTTGGCATTGCCCGAGGTAAGGGCTTCTTTCACCGCTGTTGTTCTGATATACCAGGACGGTTTAGCGTAGTAGAGAAGAGGTGTTTCACATCTCCAGCAAAAAGGGTAGGTATGGATAATTTTCTCACTTCGATGGAGCAAGGCGCGCGACTCAAGGTCATCTAGAACAAAAGGGTCAGCATCTTTAACAAACTTGCCAGCAAAGGGGTAGTCGCCGCTGACCTTGCCTTCTAAATCTACAGGTTGAACGAAATCAAGTCCACTGCTCATCCCAATATCAAAGTCAACCTCTCCAAAGGCAGGAGCAATATGAACTATACCCGTGCCTTCATCCAAGGAAACCAAATCAGCACCAATAACAGGATAAGTCAAATTATCTTTTGTCTCCTCTATACGCAGCGTTGGCAGATTTAGGCGGGGCACACCATAAGCATGAGGATTAAACAAAGGATCGTATTCAAGATGCAAAAGATCCTCGCCCAAAACTCTTCCGGATTCGGTGTATCCTTCTAATCCAACCTTATCTACAAGCATTGTGGCCAGTATGAGATAATCCTGGTCACCTTCCATAACGCTATACTCAGCATGAGGAGCAACCGCCAGAGCTGTGTTGCCGGGTAGCGTCCACGGTGTTGTTGTCCAGGCCAGGAGAAATGACGGCTTGCTCAATGCGTTTGAGGGAGAGAGAAGAGAGTATAGCTTCGTTCTTCCCTCAAGTGAACTGGGGGTGATTCTAAACTTTATGTAAACTGATGGATCCTCAGTATCCTTATAGCCTAAAGCTACCTCGTGAGAACTGAGGGAGGTGCCGCATCTGGGGCAATGCGGCGTTACTTTGTAACCCTGATAAATCAAATTTTTGTCCCACAGCTCTTTTACTATCCACCAGCAGGATTCTATATAGCTATTGTCTAAGGTTATATAAGGATGTTCCATATCCAACCAGCAGCCAAGGCGTTCGGTCATAGTTTCCCATTCCTTAATATATTTGAAGGCACTTTGGCGACAATGGTTATTGAATCGAGCTACTCCATATTCCTCAATTTGAGCCTTACTGGTAAGGTGAAGAGAGCTTTCCACCTCCAATTCGACAGGCAGGCCATGGGTATCCCACCCTGCCTTTCGAGGCACATGATAACCCTTCATCGTCTTATACCGGCAAATAGCGTCCTTATATAAACGAGCAAGAACGTGGTGCACTCCCGGGTTGCCATTAGCTGTGGGTGGACCTTCATAAAAGGTATAATGTGGTCCTCCATCTCTCATCTCGATACTTTTATTGAAAATGTCCTGCTTCTTCCAGAAACAAAGGACATCTTTTTCGAGTTGCAGAAAGTCGACCCTGGTATTTACCTTCTGAAACATGGCTAACCCTGTCTCAATAAAACTACCACTTTTCTATTCTCACCCTCACCTATGCTCTGAGTTGTTACATCGGGATTATCAGCCAGAGTTAAATGAATAATACGGCGTTCGTCAGCAGGCATTGGCTCCATAGTTATGGCACGGCCTCTTGATTTCACCTGCTCAGCTAAATGTAGAGCCAATCTTTGTAAGGAATCACGACGGCGCTTTTTGTATCCGGCAACGTCAACAGTTAACGGCAGCCATGTCTTTAGCCGTCCAACTACCATTAGCTTGGTAATATATTCTAAGCAAGCCAGGGTCTGGCCTTGCCGACCAATCAAGATACCCAAATCGTCACCCTCAATGTCAAAAGCTAGTGGTATGTCATCGGATAGCACTTCAACCTTGCCTTTTACGCCCAGTAATCCAAGCAACGTATCCAAAACTTCTGTGACCACCTGGATCACATCCTTTTCGGCAGGCTTAGGGCGAGCTCTTACCAGAGGGGTTACCCTGATTAAAGCCTCTTTGCTTCCTACCCCTAGAATTCCCGATGTCCCTCTTCTGACAACCTCCACCTCAAATTGGTCCCGGCTCAACCCTAGCTGCGCCTCCGCCTGTTCTATGGCTTGTTCTACCGTCGCAGCTGCTACCTCAATCTCTTCCATAACTCAATCTTTCTTCAGCAATTTGCCGTCATCTTTCCACGATGTTGGCTTATTTTACCGTCACTAATGCTGGCTAAATGGAGAGCGGAATTTAAGATAACCCCAACCACCAGTGACGAAATACTGAGTTATAATTCCAATTATATTGGAAACTGCCCAGTAAAGAGCCAAGCCACTGGGAAACATCAAGGTAAAGAAGCCAAACATGAGTGGCATCATCAGTGTCGTCATCCTCTGCGTGGACTCTTGCCTGGGATCAACAGATGGCGCCGTGGTCATCTTCTGTTGTATCCACATTGTGCCACCGACTATGATGGCTAAAAGCAGACCGAGAGCGCCAGCTTGCAAGGCAGTTTGTCCCAAATCAAGCCCCAAGAAGTGACTGCTCAACGGAATCGCTTGATTCACTATATCCCAAGGATAAAGGCGATGCGCGAGATTAAGTAAGTTTTCAGGTGTAGTAGCCAGGGCACTCATAATGGCTTGGTAGAGAGCAATCCAGATAGGAAACTGAATTAACATGGGCCATAAGCAGCCCAGAGGATTTACCCCTGCTTCCTTATAGAGCTTCATCATTTCTTGCTGAAGTTTTGGCTTATTTTTACCATACTTCTTCTGCAACTCTTGAAGCTTCGGCTGCATATCCTGCATAGCTTTACTCGACTTGAGCTGTCGTCTGGTGAGAGGCCAAGAGACTAAACGAACGATGATGGTAAGGGCGATAATGGCTAAGCCAAACTGTCCAAATAAAACATGGCTCAGGACAATCAACACATTAAGTATCGGGTTACCTATGATTAAATGCCAAACTTCTACGAAACTCATTATGCGTGACCCTCATGATTCAGCAGTCAAAGGAATTGGCTGACTCATTTGCCTATTATCAATATCCACAATATATAGCTGGTTATCTTCACCTCGAATGTAAACCAGTCCCTCTTGAGCACAAAAAGGACTCCTGACGCTAGCACCAATCGAAGCAGTCCACCACGGCACTCCTTCATTGGCAAGCTCGCCAGCAAGGTCAAAAACATATACAGTGCCTGATTCATTGACCACTATCAGCAAATTATCCATCAAGACAGGTGAGGAAACTATGGGAGAAGGTCTACCGTTCTGATCCTCGGTCTGATACGACCATATTTCTTTCCCTGTGTCTGCCTCAATGGCATACAATTTACCATCAAGGCAGCCAGTATAGACAATGCCTTCATCAACTACAGGAGACGCCCAGAACCAGTTACCGGCTGGTTTCTCAGGAAATCTCCACTCCAATACATCGCTACCTATTTTTACGGCATAAAGATGGCGGTCAAACGAACCCACAAATATGGTATCTCCGTAAATCACTGGCGAAGAAGCAAAGCCTGCCTCTGATTTAAAAGACCACTCCGGTTCACCCGTTTCAGCCGATAAAGCATAGATATGAGCATCAAAAGTGCTCACGTAGAGGGTATCACCATGAATTACCGGGGACGTCCATAGTTTCTTGTGTTTCTCGTCCAAGACTTCTGATCTCCAAATTAAATCACCAAACGTTTTCTCCAAAGAATACACCCGCCCGTCAGAGCAGCTTACAAATATGAAATCCCCTTTCATTGCCATATCAGCTACTATAGCATCGTTTCCTGCGCCTGTTCCGACAAAGACCACCCATTCACCATAAGCTTTCCGAGGAAAATTCAGATTCTTGCCTCTTGCCGATGTGTTTAATGCAAAAACCCTCCCATCATATGTGCCAATGTAAATCAAATCACCATCCGCCATCGGCGTGGTATATATAGCGGCGGAAACAGCCGTCGGGCTGCATGACAAGCCACCGGTGAGTGCGGTAGCAGAAGCGAGGGAATAAGACCATTCCAGATTTTCAGTCGACGCGTTTATCGCCACTACTCTGCCATCCCTCGAGCCAACATAAATAATGTTGTTATGAACCGTAACTCCCGACCATCCCCCTGCGGACTGAGCAGAGCCAGGAGCACAGGAAACCAGGAGTAAGGTAAAAAGAGAAATTACAACAAGGACGATTATCTTTGTGTTCTTCATTCCACTAAATAACTAAGGTACTGGGTCATAGCCGCCTTTGGATAAAGGATTACATCGAGTCAGTCTCTTGGTTGCCAACCAGCTACCTCGGATAAATCCATGTTTTTTAATTGCCTCAAAAGCATATTGCGAGCATGTAGGCTGGAAACGACAAACATGAGGGGTAACCTTAGATACTGTGTTCTGGTACAATTTAATTAACCCTAGAGCTAATTGAGTCATTCATTGCTCTCCAATAACTCCGCCCGCGCTAAAAGCTTGGTTACTGTCTCCTCTAACTGGTGATAGTCAACATTGACTGCTGCGGGTCGAGCAATGAGGACGATATCCCATCCCGACTTTAGCGATTGCAGCCTCATTATCTCCCTAAGCAACCTCTTCAAGCGATTACGCTGCACCGCCATACCCACTTTTTTGGTCACAGAAAACCCATACCGGCTTAGACTTAACCCATTGGGCATTGCCTTCATCACTATCAAATTGTCTGCCCATGCTTTGCCACGTTGATAAACCAGTTTATATTGTGCTCTGTTAGTTAAAGAACGAGGTTCCTTCACAGGACATAGTTAAACCGGAGTCAGCCTATACCTCCCCTTAAGACGCCTTGCCTTAAGCACTTTTTTACCCCCTCGACTGGACATTCGAGCACGGAAACCCAGACTGCGCTTCCGTGGAATTTTCTTCGGTTGATAAGTTCGCTTTGGCATCCTCTTTAAGCCGTCGACCGGGATAGGCCTACGCCTCCTGTTTTCCAGATATGAGTTGGTGCATAAGGTAACATCGCGAGATAACGAGCTCTCTTTATAGCTTGCGCTAATTCTCTTTGATGTTTAGCACAGGCTCTGCTCCTCCGTCGTGATATAATCTTGCCCTGGTTGGAAATATAACGAGATAACATCGAAACATCCTTATAATCGATTTTAATGCTCCCCTTGCAAAAGGGACAGACTGCCGGCTTCCTCATGAAGCTCTTCGTTCCTCTTGTTCTTTCTGTATTAACCAAATCCTTTTCTCCTTTATCTGGATTCTAGTCAAAGGGTAAATCTTCAGGCTCAAGCTCCCCTTCCTCGGGAAGAGAAACCGGAGCAACTCTGTCGAGGAAAATTACTCGGTTTGCCGATACTTCAAGGCTAGTACGCATTTGCCCATCTTGCCCCTCCCAACTGCGAGAACGTAACCTTCCTTCCACAAAAACTCGCTTTCCTTTCGATAAGAATTGATTGCAACTTTCAGCCTGCTTACCCCACACACTAACTCTGAACCATTCTGTCTCTTCCCTCCGCTCTCCGTCAGAGCCAACATAACGATAATTGGTAGCCATGCGAAAAGAGGTAACTGCCTTTCCATTGGGCGTGTACCTCATTTCCGGGTCACTACCTACATTGCCAATTAGCATTATTTTGTTCAAGCTCGCCATATCAATCACTCGTCTTTATCACAAGATATCGTAAAATATCCTCCGAAGCACTGATTTCAGTTTCCAGTTCCTTAACTGATTGTGGCATTAACTGAAAGCGAGCTAGAACATAATCAGCTTCCATAAATTTTTTTATAGGGTAAGCCAGCTTTCTTCTTCCCCATTTTTTTATCTCCTCCACTGACCCACCACGGCTATTAATAGACTGAGATACTCTGTCTACAATTTTAGATATTCTCTCTTCATCAAGCTCGGGGTTAATTATTGCTACAAGTTCATAGTCACGCATGCCTAGATTTTATACCACAGGGAATAAAATGGCAACAGGCTCCCATGTTTAGCCACCTTCAATATCTGCCAGCTAGCATGTTAAACAAAGCCAGTGTTATAATTCCAGCGGTGAAATTATCTGAACTGGGAGAATTTGGACTAATTGACCTCATACACGGCAGCATCGTTCGGTATGAAAATTCTAGACAGCCTCCGTGGCAAAAAGTTTTAGTGGGCATTGGCGATGATGCTGCTGCCTGGCAGAGTGACAATCACATCCAGTTAGCTACCACAGATACTCTAGTCGAGGATATACACTTCGATCTGGACGTCATTCACTGGGAAGAATTAGGATGGAAAGCACTGGCAGTAAATTTGAGTGATATAGCTGCTATGGGTGGGATTCCCAAGTATGCTTTGCTTTCTCTGGCACTGCCCGATAAACTTGAGGTGGAAGATATTGCCAAATTTGCTGACGCTATGGTACACCTCGCCGGGGAATTTGGAGTAGCTGTAATTGGAGGTAATGTAGCTATCGCTCCCAATGTGGTTATCACTGTAACAGTCATAGGTTGCTCCAGAGGCGAAGCAATGCTTAAGAGGTCAACAGCTTCTTCTGGTGAACAAATAGCTGTCACTGGGTACCTGGGACTGTCGGCAGCTGGTTTAGAAATGCTCAAAGGAAAACCCATTTCAGATCCTGAAAAAATCAATATCCTAAGACAAGCTCACTTTAAACCTATGCCAAAAATAAGAGAAGGGCAAATCTTAATCGAACAAGGAGTTAGAACCGCTATAGACATAAGCGATGGACTTATTGCTGACCTTGACCATATATGTGAATCGAGCAAAGTCAATGCCAAGGTAAGGATAGAACAAGTACCTGTGCACCCTGTAGTTGCAGCAAACTTCCCTAACTATCAGGAGCTGGCTTTATGTGGTGGCGAAGATTACGAGCTTCTGTTTACCGCTGATGAAGCCACTATTGCTCAGGCTAGGCAAGCCCTAAACTGCCCGGTGACTGTAATCGGTGATATAACGGAAGAAAAGTTACCAACACGGGTGGCTGTAGTAGACAGCAAGGGAAATATCATTCCATACAAAAGAGGGGGCTGGGAACATTTCAAGAATGGAGTCCCTGAAACTAAATTCGCATAGCCCAGAACAAACTCAACTGTTAGGAAGTTATCTGGGAAAACTAGCTCAAAAAGCTGATGTTTTCCTTCTTGTGGGTGAGTTGGGAACAGGCAAGACTTGCCTTGTCCAAGGCATTGCTCACGGATTGGAGATAAAAGAATATGCTTCCAGCCCAACTTTTGTCATCTTGAGAGAATATCACGGTAGACTCCCCTTATACCATATTGATTTCTATCGTCTGAATCGCGTCGAGGAGATTGCTGACCTGGGGCTGGAGGAGTATTTTTGCGGCGACGGAGTCTGTGTTATTGAATGGGCAGAGAAGGGATTACAGATAGTACCCCGAGACAATTTGCTTATCGCCCTGCACTATATTCCCGCCTGCCAGACAGGGCGGTCTATTTATCTGAAACCTCAAGGCAATCGCTACTGTGAACTAATAGAACAACTCAAACAAGAGAAAGAATTGTGGCTCTGAATACCAAATGCTGGCCAATACAGAAGTTCAATACCAAAGGTTAAAAATCAAAATGCAAAGCTTTTTAACTTTTGCTTTGTTATTTTGCATTTAGGTTTCTGACATGGAATTAGCTATAGATACTTCGTCCAATACCGTCAGCGTTGCTTTATCTAATCAAGGCAGGATAGTGGCTTCGCTAACCTGGCAAACAATACAAAACCATACGGTAGAACTGTTACCGAATTTAGTGTGCTTATTACAACAAGCAAGGGTGGAGCTAAGCTCTATAGAAGCAATTGTTGTAGCTAAAGGCCCGGGAAGCTTTAATGGCCTCCGAGTAGGCATAAGCACTGCCAAAGGACTAGCCTGCACCCTAAATGTTCCTTTGCTCGGTATAAACACATTAGAAGCTGAGGCTTATCCGTTTGCCTTTACTGGCTTGCCCCTGCGACCTATTGGTAAAGCTGGCCGCGAGGAAATAGCCACTGCTCTTTACCAGCAAAAAGACAACGAATGGCAGTGTCTGGAGGCAGAAAATCTAACTACGGTTAAAACTTTGTGCCGTCGCATTAAACAAAAAACGCTTTTTTGTGGTGAAATCCCCGCCGAGATAATAAGAGTAATACGGCAAAACCTAGGCAGGCGAGCTATAATTTCCCAAAGTAATAGCCCATCTCGAGCTAGCTCCCTGGCTACATTAGGTTGGCAAAAATTGAGCAGAGGAAAACAAGATGACCCAGTCACCCTACAGCCATTATATCTTCGTCCTCCTCATATAACCAAACCTAAAGATAAGATACCCCAACTGCCGTCCCGAGTGGAATAAATGAATTTAGAAAATGGAAATTCCTAAAGTAGATACCTCTCGCACAGCGAAACTTTGTTTTGCCTGCAGCCAGGAGAACCCTGTAGGACTAAAGTTGAAACCCGTTCACGATGGGGAGAAAGTCACTGCTGAGTTTACCGCCGGAAAATTCCATCAAGGCTGGGATAACATGGTTCACGGCGGTATTCTCTATACCCTGCTCGATGAAGTAACTGCTTACGCCATGCTCTGTCATGGGATTGAGTTGGGCGTTACTGCCAAGAGCGAGATAAGATTTAAACAGGTAGCACCTATCAATGAGCCAATCCATGCTTCTGCCTGGGTTACTAAACTGACAAAACGGCTGGTGGAAACTAAAGGAGTGCTTACTCTCAAGGATAATACGGTCCTAGTCGAGGGCGATTCCTTATTTTACGTCTGGAAACAGTCCAAAAAGACAATCCTATGCGACATGGATGGAGTTATTGCCGATTCCCATTCCTTCCATTTTGCTGCTTGGCAGGAAACTTTTGCTAAAAGGGGGATAAAGTTTGACAGAGAATACTTCACTACACTCTTTGGCGCCAGAAATGACTTCATAATCCGTAGTGTTATGGGAGGAGCACTCTCAGAAGAAGAGGTCAGAGCCATGGCACAAGAAAAAGAAGAGAATTTTCGGCAGAAAGCAACAAGAAACCTCAAACCATTTCCTGGGGCAGTAATGCTGCTGAATACCATAAAGAAGGGGAATTTCAAATTAGGCTTGGTTTCTTCAGCGCCCAAGGAAAACATCGACTTAGTCCTCAGTAAGCTTAATTTGGAGAGAATTTTTGATTGTATTGTTTTCGGTCAGGAAGTATCTGAAAGCAAACCCAGTCCCCAGATATATCTTCTAGCCGCCGAGAAGCTGGAAGTGCTACCTAGTGATTGTCTGGCAATTGAAGATTCTCCCTTGGGAGTCAAATCAGCCAAATCGGCTGGAATGAAATGTCTAGCCATAACTAACACACACCCCTGGCAAAAACTCAGGGAGGCTGATAAAGTAGTTGATTCTTTAGAAAGAGTGGATTTAATCACCCTGCTTACGAGGGTTTAAACGGTTCTACAGAAATCATAAGATTTCCATGAGGATTCCGCTAATTCAAAGTAAAACTCTAGCGGAGCCATCGGATGGGAAAACAGGCGTAAGACTTTTTAGGATTAGTTTAGAAAGGAGCTAAAATAGGAAAGAAGGAGATCAAAATCATGGAAAAAAGTTTAGTTCTTATCAAACCTGATGCCATACAACGGGGATTGGCTGGAGAAATCATCTCTCGCTTGGAAAAAAAGGGGCTTAAAATCGTAGCTGTGAAGATGTTGCACATGGATAACACTTTGGCACAACGACACTACGCTGTTCACAAAGGGAAAGCTTTCTTTAACGATTTGGTAAATTTCATCACCTCTGGTCCGGTCATCGCCCTCATCTTTCAAGGCAAAAATGCCGTGCAAATAATACGACAGGTGATGGGGGAAACTGACCCTGCAAAAGCTCACAGTGGTACTATTAGAGGCGACTTTGGCATTGATATTGGGCATAACTTGATACACGGCTCTGATTCACTGGAAAATGCTTCGAAGGAAATTAACTTGTTCTTCTCAGACGAGGAGATTTTCAACTATGACAGGGAGTTGGATGCATGGATCTATTGAATTCTAACTACAGGGATCGCCTTGTCCCATAATTTCTCTAGCTGATAATAATCCCGCTCTAGCGGGGCAAATATATGAATAATGACCGAACCAAAATCAACAAGCATCCAACCTGAGTCAGGAGTTCCTTCATCGTGATGAGGCACAACCCCTTTACTCTTCAATATTCCAGCGATATCTTGCCAGATAGCTTGAATATGCCGCTTGGTATCTCCCGTGCAAATTACAAAGTAGTCCGCGAAAGAGCATAATGTTCTAACGTCCAGCAAAACAATATCCTTCGCTTGCTTCTCAGAAGCAAGTTCCGTAACCAAGCGAGCTATTTCCTCTGCTTCCAGAAAATCACAACCTCCATTTATATTATACCACTTATGACAACATTTGACCAAGATCGCGATTTGAATCATCTAAAATCTAACCCAAGGGGGAGTTATTAAATCACGAAAAATCTAACCGAAGGTATTAAGATTTGGCCCGGTTACTACTGCTGTAAAGGAGGTAAAACCGGGCCATGGAA
>JAGHCA010000051.1 GCA_021160725.1 Dehalococcoidia bacterium
ATATGTACTTTATTCTCATAGGCTCGGGCGACAACTATGTGTTTGGCAATTTTATCTCGCCCTGCCGGCCAATTGGTTGGAAGAGCCAGTATATCTGCTCCCAGTAGCATCATAACTCGGGCACTCTCAGGAAAGTTGCAATCGTAGCAGATGTGCATGCCGATGTTACCTATTGCTGTTTTATACACCGGGAAGGACTCCTCGCCCGGATCGAGAAAGCGGTCGACACCCAGGAATGGGAGATGATTCTTTCGATATTTTCCAACTAGTCCATCAGGACCAACCAGAACTGCTGCATTGAAGCACTTGTCATCATCTATTTCCAGAAGACCAACGACTACATGAACGCCGAGTTCTCGACAGCAGGATGCCAGCTTCTCTGTGCTGAGGCCAGGAATGGTCTCCATGTACGGCATGGCCTCCTCTTGGCTAGTGAATACGTATCCAGTCAGCGCACATTCGGGAAAGACTATCAGGTCAGCACCAGTATTAGCAGCGATTCTCGTTTTAGACAGTATCCTGTCACAATTCTCCCTATTTTGCATTATCCTGGGCTCCATTTGCACTGCTGCTAGCTTTACTTTATCACGCATATTTTCACCTTTCCTCCTGGAGTTATTGATAATTGTTGCTTGCTGCCTTGCACCGCTACAGATTACCTGGAACTTATCTGTCCCAGCGTTGAAATATCATAACCTGTCCTATTGTTAATGACAAGAATAAACAATGTGACGTTTTTTGTTCAGTCAACTCAACATGTTCTTTTCAGTTCCACAATGCGAAATCCTGCCTGTGAATCCAACACTTTATAGCACGTCCTGGCTCTGTCTGCACCGACGGGTTATCCAAGAACCGCCCTCTATCAAATGGGGAGGAGGGCACGAACATATGGCAGTGAATATACAAGATTATCTACAGCCAGTCGGCTACTAGCAACCAAGAAATTTGAGCAGGAATGTATCTACGAGGCATACTAGCCAGGCAGAGGCTATCGCCTGCGCCGGGAGATGAACTGATAAGCTGCGAGCCGCTGCGTCTCAAGAAGCTGTGCTTTGAGCCAATAATCCTGGGGCATAATACCTGATTTGCAGGCAGCTTAACTAGTATTACCTCAGCGGAATTAGAGAGAGGGGTAAACAAGCTTGCTAAAATATTTATTGGGGTGTTGTCCTTATGATAAGCCAACGGAGGGGGTTGACAGTGGGGAGAGCGTGGATTAACATTTGTTCTAAGCCAAAATTCTCAGAAGAGAACTATGCTGTTGCGCAGAGTCAGGGGGCTGTGAAATTGAGTAGCAAGCGTCGGGTGGTGGGAAGCAGGAGTCGAGCGGTTAAGCGCCGTATTCAAGCTTACGGAAATGAAAATCAAGGAGGTATCCAGATGTTAGCGTTGTCAGATAAGGTAAGGCTGACGGTTGAACAGGCAGCCAGGATTATGGATGAATACAAGCAGAGGCTCAGTGAAGTTCTTGAGGGAGAAATAGAGAAGATCAGGCAAGAAGCTGAACAAGAAGCGGCCGATGTTCTTGCCAATGCTCGTGAGACAGCGCAGCAAATCATAAAACAAGCAGAGCTGGAAGCAGAGACGCAAGGAGCGGAATATCGTGCTGAATGGGAAAGGAAGGCCCAGGAAGAGGCGGCGGCCTATGCGGTTTCGGCGGCGGAAGAAGCTGACCACCGGGCAGCGCAACTGGTAGAAGAAGCAAAAAAGAAAGCTGAAGCGGAAGCTACCGCTATTATCAAAGAGGCGAGAGAAGGAGCTGAGCAGATGATTGCGGAGGCTGAAATCGCAGCCAGAAAGCAAGCTGCGGAAGCGAAGCAGCGAGAAGTAGAGCGCATAATTAGCAAGGCTAGGCAGGAATCAGCCAAGATTATTGCTAAGGGGGAACAAGCGATTGAGGATGAAAGGAGCAAGATAATGGCTGAGGCTCAGAAGGAAGCGGACAACTTGATTAAGAAAGCTACCCAGGAAATTGAAAAAGCGTCTAGGGTTGTTGATGAGCTAAAGAAAAACGCGGAAAAGGAGATTAGACAGGCAAAGCAGGAAGCACAGCGTGAAGCTCAACAGATCCTGAAACAAGCCAGGGAGCTGGGGCGCAATGAGGGTGAAGAAAAGGCACAAGCAATCATTAGTGCCGCCATTCAAAAATCGCAAAGTATCATTAGCGAAGCCGTAGAGAGAGGGAATAGGAAGTGGGAAAAGGAATCGGCCGGGGTTATAGCTGAGGCAAGGAGTAAAGCAGAACAGGAAGCCGAAGAAATCATTGCTGCTGCTAAGCAAACCGCGAAGCAGATTGTTTTCCAAGCGTTCCAGCGTTCTTTAGGTACCTTGTTGGATAAGAGCGAGGCATTGCAAGAGGATGGTGAAAGTTGGCAAGCTGGCAAAGACTAGGCTATATAACATTTCTGATTTTAGAGATAAGCTCTAATGATTTATCGGTTCCACTATGGTGACGCCATAGCCTCCTTCGCCATAATCACCAGGGCGATAAGATTTAACCAGAGGATTCCCGACTGGTGACTCATGTACGGTGCGATGTAATTTTCCTGTCTCCTTGCCATGTACAATGTGCACAGAAGGCAAATCAGCCATAAAGGCATCGTTATAGAACTAAACACAGAGGCTCTCCAATGAGTGGGGAGGAAGGACTCCCATTCAGTTGACATAATAAATAACACTGGAAGCTCCGATGTCATCGGAGCAACCTCAAAAAATCTGAATGTGTAAGGGGGTGAGAAAATGGCAATAGCCGAGGTAAGCGTTGTCCCGTTAGGAACAAAGACTCCTTCAGTCAGTCAATATGTGGCGCGGGCGGTTAAAGTTTTAGAGCAGGAAAAGGGTATAAGATTCGAGATGACTGCCATGGGGACGATTATAGAGGGTGACCTGGACAGGATTCTAACGGTGGTAAAGAAGATGCACGAAAAGACTTTTGGGGAAGGGGTTGCCAGGGTGTTGACCACAGTTAAAATTGACGAGCGGCGAGATAAAGACCAGGACACAAAGACAAAGCTGGATTCGCTCAAGAAGAAGTTATAGCTTGAATTCCGGGGACACAATACTGATTAAGTCCATTGGCTTCGGGGTGGGGACAAATCCCGCCCCTGCAGTAGTGGTGAAATCCTAAATCACAAGCCATCAAAGGGAAACTCCAAGTACTAATATCTAAATCTCAAACAAATTCGAAACCCTACTGACTATATGCTCAAAAATAGTTTAGTATTTTGAATTTTGATATTTGGGTTTGTCTGGAGTTTAGAAATTAGGATTTAGAATTTTGCCGCCACGAACTAAGGAATTCCTTCACGCATCGAAAGTAAGTTTTGCATGGTGAACTAGCTTGGGGGCGCCGGGAAGATTCGCAGCAATCGCCTGAGGTTACTATAATAATGATTGAATGGCTAACGAGGGACAACCAATGAATCTTTCCCCTTTGCTTTCTTTGCTCCGGGAGATGCCTGCCTACAGGCAACTGGTGGAGGAGCTGTTCACAGTAAAAGACGAGCACAAGACAATTATACTTGACGCCGCCAAACCTTACTTGATTGCTGCTCTTTATGAAGAGTTGAGTTTGCCCTTGGTGGTGGTGACAGGTCAGCCTGATGGTGCCAGAAAGCTTTATGAGCAGCTTCGAGTCTGGTGTTCCCCTTCAGCCGAGTTGCAACGCCTTCATGAGCTCGATTTCCTGCCTTATGATAGTTCTCAAATATCGGCTGTCAGCTATCAAATGACAGAGAGGTTGAGGGCATTAACTACCTTAGCCCTTTATGAAGAGGGCGATAAACCTCCCTTGATAGTGACTTCAGCCCTGGCAATCATGAGTAAAACCATTCCTCAAAGGGATTTTGTGACTGCTTGCCATATTCTCAAGCCAGGCATGGCTGCTGAGCCCCTGGAGCTGCTGCGCCGGTGGCAAAGCATGGGCTACGAAATGGAGGAAGTTGTCGAAATGCCCGGGCAGATGGGCAGACGGGGTGGCATTGTTGATATTTTCCCCCCATGCAGCCAGTTGCCAGCCCGCATAGAGTTCTTTGGCAACCAGATAGAGAGCATGAGGTACTTCGACCCGGAAAGCCAACGCTCAAGCGGCTTCACATCCTCGTTGATTGTAACCCCGGCTAAAGAATTTGTACCAATAGCTGATAGCTCTGAGGTGATGGCTGGCAGCATTTTTGATTACCTTAGCGCTGATGCCTTGCTTGTTCTCGATGACCTAGAAGGAATTGAGCTTGCTGTTACCAGGATAAGCGAGGAGGCTCAAGAATTAAGAGCTGCAAAGGTAGAAAGAGGCGAGTTGCCCGGGGATTCTCCTTTTCCTTACCTTACCTGGGGAGAATTAAAGTCGCAGATGCAAGAAAGACATCGCCTGGTGTTACTTGAAGCTGTAAGGTATCAGTCGCCAGACAGCGGTCATGAACAGGCTCTTCGACAAGGCTCAGAACAGGCTTTGCCCTTTGTCAGAGCCCAGAGTTATGGTAACCAACTGGAAAGATTTTTCAAAACAGCCAGGCAAATGGTGGAACAAAGACAGCGCGTGCTCGTGGTTAGCCATCAGGCAAACCGGTTGGCTGAGCTTCTCCAAAAAGAGGACATTCATGTCTCGCCCACATCACAGATAGAACACATACCTCCGCCCGGTTCAATCGCCGTGCTCCAGGGCTCGCTCGACGGAGGCTGGTTACTGGATGACAGGCTGACTCTTATTACCGATGTTGAGCTCTTCGGCTTTGTAAAACAATCGCGGGCAGGTAAGAAGAGACCTATACCTCACCGGTGGTTTCTTCCTCAATTATCTCCCGGCGACTATGTTGTCCATGTTGACCATGGCATCGCCAGGTTCCACGGTTTAACCAAGATGTCCTCCGATGGCATAGAAAGAGAGTATCTTGTTTTGGAGTACGCCGCCGGTGACAGGCTCTATGTGCCTACTGAACGGACAGACCGTGTCAGACGCTACATCGGTGCCGGCGATCAGACACCACACTTGAGCCGTTTGAGAACTCAGGAATGGCAGAGGACGAAGAAGAGGATTAAAGAATCGGTGGCAGAAATTGCTCAGGAGTTACTTGACCTTTATGCTGCTCGGGAAGTAGCTCCTGGTTTCGCTTTCTGCAAAGATTCGCTATGGCAGCAGGAGCTGGAGGCGGCATTCCCCTACATGGAAACACCAGACCAGATTGAGGCGATCATGATGGTTAAAGAGGATATGGAGAAAGCCAAGCCTATGGACCGGCTAATTTGTGGAGATGTGGGCTATGGTAAAACTGAGATAGCCTTGCGTGCTGCCTTTAAGGCGGTTATGGATAATAAACAGGTGGCTATTCTGGTCCCGACCACCGTGCTGGCTCAGCAGCATTTTGTCACCTTCACTGAGAGATTGCAAACCTTTCCCTTAAGAGTAGAAATGCTTAGTCGCTTCTGTCCCCCGGAAAGAGAAAAGGAAATCCTGAAAGGATTAGCTGATGGCACTGTAGATATATGCATTGGCACTCATCGCCTGCTGCAAAAAGATGTCATGTTCAAAGACCTGGGACTGGCGATAATTGATGAGGAGCAACAGTTTGGCGTGGTACAGAAGGAAAAACTCAAGCAGATAAGGAGGGAAGTGGACACACTGGCTCTCAGTGCTACTCCCATCCCACGCACCCTCCACATGTCTTTAACAGGCATCAGGGATATGAGTGTTGTAGGAACGCCTCCTGAAGAACGCCTGTCTGTCAAGACCTATGTTGGGGCTTATGATGCCGCTCTGGTCAGGCAGGCGGTGTTGCGGGAGATGGAGAGGAATGGGCAGGTCTTCTTTGTCCATAACCGTGTTCAAAGCATTGCTTTAGCTGCCAGCAAATTACAGGATTTGGTGCCCGAAGCTCGAATAGCAATAGCTCATGGGCAAATGCCTGAAGAGCAATTGGAGCGGGTAATGACCGATTTTATCGCTGGCAAGTATGATGTACTGGTGACTACCACCATTATCCAGCTAGGACTGGATATGCCTAATGTGAATACGCTGATTGTGGACCAGGCTGACAGGTTCGGTCTGGCTCAGCTTTATCAGTTGAGGGGTAGGGTAGGCCGTGGTGTCAACCAGGCGTATGCTTATTTCTTCTTTGACAAAGGGAAGCAACTGACTCCCCAGGCTTATAAGAGGCTGCGGACTATTCTGGAGGCTACCGAACTGGGTTCGGGATTTGCCATCGCCATGAAGGACCTGGAAATTCGGGGGGCGGGCAATCTTTTGGGTGTCAGGCAAAGCGGGCATATCGCTGCCCTGGGCTTTGACCTTTATTGCCAGTTGCTGGCTGAGGCGGTTGAGGAGTTGAAGGCAAAGCAGACTGGCGAAGTACGGGAGAAGTTCATTGCCACGGAAGAGAAGGAACCTCCCACCATATCCTTGCCCTTACATGCCCACATACCAGAAGAATATGTTCCCAATCTTAATACCAGGCTAAGCCTTTACCACAGACTAGCCAGCATGGAGCATATTGAGGAGGTAGAGGACATAGCTCAAGAATTCGAAGATAGATTTGGTGCCTTGCCCCAGCCTGTGGAGAATCTTCTTTATGGAGTGAAAATCAAGATTCTGGCTGAACGGGCTGGGGTGAGCTCCGTTTCCACACAGGGCAGGCAAATTGTAATAAAGCCTCAGACTGCTGGTTCTCCTCTTAAGGTAAGAAGGGCAAGGGAGGGTATGAGTGAACAGGCTGATGCGGCTATTAAGATAGGCGCCACACAAATCAAGTTGGATACTAGTCTCCTGGGAGACAGGTGGACAGAGGTGCTGGAGGAGATACTGAGTTCTAATTGCGCCTCGCTGGGCCTAAAATCTGATTGCAGTTGAAGCTAGAACGTGTTTGGTTTTGCTTTCCCGTTCGTCTTCCGCATCTTTGTGGTTGCTCGAATCATTAAGCCCGCGGTTACTGTAGTGCGACTTCCTGATGGTCGTGCACGAGGTTAAAGTGCTGATTTTGCCGATTCTAGCGAGCATCCTCGACGAGGTCGGGACTTCGAGCATCCTCGGCTGAGTCAGGGACCTCGCACTACGTTCGAGTGGGAATTCTTACCAGTGCAAAGCTACGTAGGCTGCTCTAGCATCGCTTGTCTTTCCCCTTAAGGCAAGGGTTCTGCCCGAATCCACCCTTAAGGTAAGGGGGATTAAGGGGGTTATGAAAACTGCCCATGAAACTGGCAACCACATTTTTAATAGCCTCAGCTAGCAATTTCTTCCAGATGATTGCCTGGTGGCTGGACACTACGCAATGCGGCCTCTAATTAACAGGATGAGTTAGCCCTATTTTTAGGTCTTAATTACATACAGGTATCTTACGCCGCCATCAATGATGCAATAAATATGCGCCCCCTTCTCTGCTTGATGGAGCACGGGCTTAACCAGGTCATCGGCGATTCTCACCAAATCGTCCAGTGAATTCAAGGGGATAATTGTCTCAGTTGGTTTTACCCCGGGTAATTCCTCAACATCCACCATCATCTCCTTATATTTCTTTCTAGCCCGGGCAGCCTCGGCTTCGCCAGCACTGACTGTTACCGCTCTTAGCTGGGTTTGACACCAGGCGAAGTAGCCCAGAGCCAGCAAGGCTATCACCAGACCAATAATCCAGGGTACCCTCGAGTGACTTTCTTCGGAAGCCCCGGGTATCTCAGCTCCACTAATGGTACCCGATTGAGTCTGGGATAGCTCATCGTCAAACATCAGGGTATTACCTTCCAGCTTACCTGTTAAGGTTTGAGTATAGACCTCGTCTATAATACCCACATCGGTACGGGCAACGGTGTGGACATCAGCTTTAATCACTATATTGTGGGAACTCCCACGGACACCTGTCTCCTCTCCGATAGCATCAATCACCATTGTGAAATATTCTATGTCTATGGGAAAGGATATGGTAAAACTGCCTACTTTGCTTGTTTCGGGTACCACAACAAGGCTCCTGCTCCACTTCTCGGGGTTCTCTATTATAGCAGTGACCTGTACATCTTGTGACTGCTTGCTTATCGGTCTATCGCAGAGAAACTGATAAGAAAAACTTGCTTTGATGCTGTCAACTATGCTGGGAAAGTACATCAACCCGGGACCCAGAGTTTGAGGAGGTGCCGGTGGCTCTGCCACAGGGGATGTCTCCGAGCTGAGCACATCTGTCTCATAAAGCTTATTTGGCTTGAGGCTTATCTCGTAGTCAAAGCGACCTCTACCTTCATACTTTATCCCCTCCTTGAAACCTGTTTTACTGCTTCCAAGGTTGCCTTTCAGTTCTAATTTCTTAGCCGTGAGTGCGGCTGTAAGCTCATAGGTGAATGTGTCCTCGATGGTCTTCCCCAGAGTAGTCTCGGCTGTGGTATAGACCACAGCTCTGATGATAAAGTTTCTCTCGCGGCTGGTAATTCCTATATCCTCCTCAATATCATCGACTATGCTATCAAGGCGATCGAGATTCAAAGGAAAGTCCACCGTGAACTCTGCTCCCTCATGGGTCTCTTCCAGTTGTGGCATTTCTTTCTGCCACACGCCGGGGTTTTCGGCAATTATCGACACCACCACCTCATTAGTAATATTGGCCACCGACTGGCTGGAATCAAATTTGTAGCTGAAGACCAGTCGCGCCTCTTTAATGATATCCCGGAAGAAAACCATAGGGACCTCCTCCTCTTCCTCTTCCTCGCTCAGTACGACATCGCCGTAGAGGATGTTGGGCTTGAGATAAACCGTGTAATCGAACTCTCCCCTGTGCTCGTATTTCGCCGTTGGCACTTCCTCGGTCGGCGCCGCCACTGAATAGCCGAGCCCAACCGTTGAAACCACCAACAGAGCACCAGCCAGAGCGAAGCAGATTATTCTTGCCTTCCTTGACCCAGCAAAGACCTTCCAGACTTTCATCATCTATATCCTCCTATTCTAAAGAGTAATAACTGCAGTGTCAATCGTTGCCATTTGCTTGCCCCGATTCCATCGTACTTGCTTTCATAACTCCTGCCGATTGCATCCCGACAAGGTCGGGGCAGAGTCGGGACCTGGCCCCTCTTATCCCGATGGAATCGGGATAAGAGGGGCGACCATTCATTGCCCTTGTCTTCCCCCTTAAGGTAAGCCTTTTTCTTATTCTCCCCCTTAGAGTAAGGGGGACAAAGGGGGTTACTTCAGTAGAACCCACCAAGGCCGCATCTCCTTTTGTCATTTGAGCTTTGTAAGTCGACATTGCTTATAGCTATCCCCTGAAGAATTCCTTAACTGCTATGGCTGCCCAGCCCACCTTGGGAATACTAAGAGTTGCTTTGCCCACCACATTCTCGGGGATGACCGGCTCGGCATCCGGCCCGCTATTGGCATCTCCCTGGGTTACGAAAACTCTTCGCTCTTCAATTTCCTGAATTTCCACCACCCTGTGCACTGTGGTAACTCCTTCCGCTTCCCGAAACTGGATAATATCGCCTGGCTTGATAACATCCGGCGATACCTTGGCGATGATGACCACATCTCCGACCTCCAGGGTCGGCCTCATACTGCCGCTTATTATTATCGTCGGCTGCATCGGGAACAACCCCACAGCGAACCAGATTATGGCCACAGCCACTACCGTGGTAACAATCCAGCCAGCCAGGGAGCCTTCCTTCTCTTGCCTTTTCTGTCCGGGCCGGCGCCGCGAAGCGCGAAGGGTATTTGCCACCGCCAGTCCCACGATAGGTACCACCACGCCGATAAGCCCCTTGAATACCCATGCCAGGTTGGGGAGGATGGGGCAGAACCACCAGAACGCCTGGAGTATACCCCGATAGGAAATGGCAGCCAGTGGTCCGCCCAGCAGAGCCAGGAACGAAGCCAGCATACTCTCAGCCAGTGTCGGCAGAATGGTCGAGTTCACATAGGTTATGGACCCGAGTTCCGGTCTGAGACCGGTGATGCGTGCGAAGGGCAGGGATAGCAGGGTATAGAGCACAGCCACGAAGGCGAGTGCCAGGAAAGTATGTTTCTTTCCCAGGCGATTGATGAGCCAGGCGCGGCTGAATTCCATGCCTACCAGCATTGAGCCGGCAAAGACCAGGTTGGTCAGGATACCCGTTGGGGTGAAAGAATAGGGGCTTTTGCCAAAGCTGGAAAAGAGTCCACCAATGACATAGAGCACTACCTGGAAAAAGCCAATCAACAGCGCCAGATGGATAATGGCAGACTTGAGCCTCAACCCGCCAGCTGTCCTGTACCTGGGCAGGACCAATATTGCCCAGGTTAAAAGCCCCCACAATATGGGCTGGATGACATAAGTCTTAGGGAATGGAGCGATGGGCAAACGGGGCAGCCCCAGGTTTATCAGCAAGTATATGGCAGCCAGCAAGCCGAGAACAAGCCACCAGTTATATCTCGAGTTCTTAATGCTGAGTTCCACGGTGAAGCCATTGTGAAGGATAAACTAAAGCCTTGTCAAGGCGATTCTCTCAACTTCCATCGGGACCCCTAACCAGACATTGTAGTGCGACCCTTCAGGGTCGTGCCGTAATTTCGTAACTCCTGCCGATTGCATCCCGACCACGTTGGGACAGAGCCGGGACCTGCCCCCTCTTGCCTTAAGAGGGGGACTTATATAACTCTCATAGCCACTCTTATCCTGAGAGGGGGATTATTATTTACCTGTCTCCCCTTAGGGTAAGAGTTCTGTCTGATCTCCCCCTTAAGTTAAGCCTTTTCCTTATTTTCCCCCTTAAGCTAAGAGGGATTAAGGGGGTTATGAAAACTGCCCGCCAAATCAGGCAACTACAAAATAGTCTTCTAGTCCTCTTTGTGAGCTTTGCGCTTTCTTCTGTCGCGCGCCACTGCCCAGCCAATCAAGCCAATCGCTACCAGTATACCAACAATAAGCCACCAATTGATGGTTCGTGACACCGTGAAGGTATCGCTCACACCGGCGACCTCCACCTGGTATTGACCATAATCCATTTCGGACAGAGTGAAACTCACCTCACGGCTCTGCCCCGCACCCAGCATCACCGTCTGGCTATCTACTATCTCTCCATTTAGCTTTAGCTCAACAGTGTAGGTGCCTACCTGCCCTCCGTCGTTGGCTATGTTGGCGGTAACCGTAGCGCTTTCTCCTGTCCTGGTCACGAAGGTGACAGGTTTCCATATCTTTTCCACGCTGGGCACGATGTTCAAGCTACTGGCTATAAAGTGGGCTGGAGGTAGAGGTGTTGGGGCAATCTCGGCCAGTACGCCAAAAATGCTGAAGTGATTTATCGGCGCAGACAGGGTCAGTTCCGCCACACCACTTGGTCCGCCTGCCTCATACTCCAGTTTTTCCCAGGTTCCACTGGTATCATCATAGTAAGCCATGGTTACATTTAGAGCATTCTCAGGCAATTGTGATTGTGCCAGTCCCAGTGTCAGTAATATTTCCCTGTCGAAAACAGCGCCCGCAGGGGTCATGTTAAAAGCCATAAGCGCCATTGTATTCTCAGGAAGAGGAGGTATCTCCTCGAGCTCCTTTACTACTATCAGGTAATGTGTCGTTCCGTCAACAACAGGAGCATGAGTTCCTCTTTCCAGCAACAAGCTGTGACTGCCATCGGGACTGGGTCCGGGCAAGACCACTGCTAGACGGTCATTGCTATAAAGGGGCTTCGTGGTGTTATTCCCCTCCCAATCCACCGTAAGATATTTAGTCGTAGGGCAGCCACCAGCAATGACAGTGCCAAAATCTCCACCTTCAATGGTGACTGTAGCATCATCTTCAGCTGTAACTCCCTGGTTGCAGGTCACCGTAGCCACATTGACGATGTCGTCACCGGCAGCGATATCAGCCTCGGTGATGTTGTAGCTGGCTGTGCCGGTAGTGGACTCACCAGGGGCCAGTGTGGTTGTGCCCAGGATGATGTCGCCCAGCTTGTCGTCGCTGACCTCAATGCTGGTCAGTGGGATACTACCTGTGTTGGTTACGGTGTAGGTGTAGGTGACCTGGGTGCCTGCCACTGAGGCAGTGGTGGGAGAAGCTACCTTCACTATCGAGATGGCTGGATTTTGCACAACGGTGATTGAGATAGTGAATGTATAGACTGCGTTCTGTGCGGCTGCCTGCTCGACATGGACATGCACTGCACCCATGACTTCCTCGCCCGGCGGTATCTCCTGCCCTTCATGTATTCCGCTGGTGGTAATGGTGAGTGCCTCTGGATAAGGATTGGTAATGTTAATAGTTGTGATAGTCCCGGGACCTGAATCGCCACACCACAGACCGAAGAAGATGGTGGGGTAGTAGCACGGGTAGGCGTTTTCCACCGTCACGGTGATTTGCCTGCCCTCTTCTAATATCTCGGCGGTGGTCCGCGCCACGTCTTTATCATACCTGGCGCAGGCAGTTCCCATTTGTTGTGGTTTGGAGGGGTCATCGCTGCTTTCGTCACCCCATCTATCATAGTTGGTGCCGCTGCCGTCATCGCCGGGATCAATGGGCGTGTGTCCACCTCTATCCTCCTCAGCGCCATCATCGTTGGAGAGTGCCCAGGTGAAGGCGCAGTTGGTCAGCACCTGGCCATTGCTCTGCAGACCGCCCTGTATTTGGGCATAGCCCACACTCATTCCTGCCAGTGCCACCACCAGCGCCAGGCACAACATACCCAGCCTGCCCAGGTTGCCTTTGGCTATCACTCTTTTTCTTTTCATTTCATTCCTTAAACTTTCCAGAGTCTTGTAGGGGTGGGTCCTCTCCCCGCCCTACCAGGGACGAACTAAATCCACAAATTGTTGAGCGCGTCACCGATGTACTTCAATTTCACAGCGGGCATCCCCCAATGGCATATGCGTTGTATTCCTCAAGCTCATCTTTGGTCGATTCATAGTCATGATACTCAATAGCCAGCTGCACTTTCTGGATTACCTCTCCAGGGGTCAAGGGGTAATCCACCCCGGGGTGAGCAGCATTAAGCAGGGCAGCCACTGCCTCACGACCCAGAACATTTATTCCACCTCCCCCCTGCCACAAGGCATTCATAAGCGTCAGGTCGCAGGGGAAGGCAGTGCAGCCAAATATGTCGTTAAAGGTATCCGTTGTGTTGTATCCTGTAGCCTCCCATGCGTCCTCATGGTTCTTCCAATAGCCATGCGAGCAGCCTTCATACCACGTACCTGTGGTGATTGTGCCCTCAATGTAAACCGTATCTGTCCAGGCGCTGTAGCCCACGCCTGTGAGGCACAGGGCCAAAAGCAGCACTATGGGCAGCACTCCCAGTCGGGCAAACCTGTTTCTTCTCCTTTTCATTCTATTAAAGCCCTCGCTTTCCCTTTATCAAGAAAGGCACTTCTGCTATTCCTTTCTCCTTTCCAGGGGAAGGGGCGAAGACCATCATACACCTTTGTCCCTTCCCCTGCCAAGGAGCGGGGTGTGGGGATAAATCCCCCACACACCCCCTTCCTCGTTTTGCCGCTAGCCCAGGCCTGTTGTCCTTACGGCAGCGGGTATTCATTCCACTGGACAGCCTTTATCGTGGCGACGAAGGTGTAGGTGTGGTTCTGCTCGGCTGCCTGTTCAACGTGTAAGTCGAGCTCGCTCTTCGCCTCATCGCATGGTTCAAGCTGCTTACCGATATTGTCCACGTACTTGACCCATATGATTAGTTCGCCGGGGTCACCCCCTTGAACCGGTGGGTCATATACACCATTCCCGTTCAAGTCCTTCCAGAACAAGCCATAAGCCGGGCTTGCTGGCGGCGGCGTTTGCCACATGAAGTTGAGCTCGCCTGTCGGGTCAGCTAACTTAAGGCCCGTAATGACGAACGGAATAGTTCCGCCATTGGCTACCACGAATGTGATGTGGCCCCAGTAGCATGGGTAGGCATTGTTGATGGAAATGACTATTTTATCATATATGGGCTCATTGTGACCGTCGTGGGGGTCTGTGACCCAGTGCGAGCCCTTCTCAACGTCCAGGTAGCCATTGATGCTGCCAACATCCTTGCCTTCTACTTCAGGGTCTTCCCACACGTTCAGCTCTTGGAACCCCATGGTCAGCGAAGCGGTGTCCACCGTACCCTCGATGGTCACTGTGTCAAACCACATGGCGTAGCCGACGCCAATAGTGCCCAGTGCCAGGACTAAGGCTAAACAAAGTAAACCAATTTTTTTCATATTTCCCCCTTATCTCCTCCTTTCTTTAGAAGTCGGGGGACGGGCGGGGGCTTTAGCCCCCGCACCAGTCCTGGCTTTACTAGCCTGTCCACTCTTCGTTCCACTGGTAGACTGTGATGGTCTTGGTGAAGGTGCCGCTCAGACCCTGGGCGTCCTTACCGTTGGTCTGCAGAAGTACCGGGTCAAGATATACATTGAGCTTCAAAAGGTTACAGTGGTGGAGCTGCAGCGTCTGCATCTCCGGGTCTACGA
>JAGHCA010000050.1 GCA_021160725.1 Dehalococcoidia bacterium
CTACTACCTATTCTAGCTTTCCTTTCACCCTTTCCCCAGTCTTTTTTTGGACTTCCCCGGCTTTACTCGCTGGTTTTTCTTTGCTCTCTTGTGCTAAATTTTCTCCTCCCAGACTAGCTTGGTCACGCTGCCAGCGGTGTATCTCATCCAGGGCTGGCGGAAAAACACTAAATACTTCTATATCAGTAGGAAATTGCACTGAGTGTCCTTCTTTAATAAACAGAAGCCCTGTCTCATCATCTTTAAGTGTCTCGCTTATTCTCTTGGCCATAAATTCGTTCCTCTTCTTCATCGCCTCAATATAAAATGCAGAAACTTTACTTGCCACCTTCTCACTTATAAAGCCAAACATCAGGCATCTTTGCCAATCCATAACCTCTTCAAACAATTCCTTTTCTTCAATTGCCTCGAAGGTAGCTCCATTATCACAGTGATTTTTAGCAATCTGATAACTGCTTGGATTTAGCCTCTCTGTGGCTCTTAGACCATCCTCACTAGCTTGAAAGATTGATTCATGGTAGACCCGATTTACCATCCCGATCTTCGACACTAGATTGTTTAGCTGCTCTGTTACTTGTTGCCAATAGCGAGTACATTTTTCTTTATATTCATCAGGAGCCTCCTTGGGGGAATATACAAGTGGGACGAGGTAAAGCTTCTTGCCTTTTCTAAAGTGTTCAGCTTCAGGTTTTTCTATTTTGCCTAATTGCTCTGACATGGATACCTGGCCCGCAACAAGAAATTTTCTAAGCTTTTAATACAGTTTATACCGGTATGGACCTGGGTGAAAAGGAATAACGCAAACTTTTCATTGTGGCTAACTATCAGGCTCTTTTTCTTTTCCCCAGTTTTGCATCATCTCCTTGATTCGCTGGGCAAGTTTAGGATTTTCCTTGAGACGTTGAGTAAATATAGGGCAACTCTGAAGAATCATCTCCTGACTTATAGAGGCCAAACTTTCCATAATCTGGTCCAGTTCGCTTCTGGTCTGTTCAGGGAGGTTTGTCCCCTGTATCGCTACCCTGAACTGCGCAATATCTTCAGCGCTAACCTGGACCGGAGTTACACAGTTTTTATACCAGGCACATTCCTTACATCTGACAAGCGCTGTAACTTCATCTAGAATATCACCCATTGTTAGTTCTCCTAATTAATCTAATTTTACACCTTTTCCTGATATAAAGGAAGTCAAACTCAACCTCAAATTGCTTGTGTGGGGACTGAGATACATGGGTAACATCTCTGAACGACATATTGTGAGAATCGTACGGAGAGATGAATAGGAGGTAACCTGATAGCACTTGACACGGTTAGCTTTTTCAGAGGTGAACGAATACAGGGGTACGTGTCAAATCATTTAAGTACCTAACCCAACAGGGGTGTTGACAAACTAGACATATGTCTGATAGAGTTATGCGGTAAAAGGTTACCGTAGGCTATTAACAGGAGTACAAATAATTGTTACTACAACAGGCTCAAGATGTGGAGAGAAAGGTAATTGCTATTCTCAGGATTCTGAGCCAATCCAGTGAACCTCTTGGCGCTAGAGTTATTTCGCACCAGCTTAAGAATCATGGTGTCGAATTAACTGAACGAGCTGTCCGGTATCACCTCAAACTAATGGATGAACGCGGGTTCACGGAGAACATGGGAAGGGATGGGCGGATAATTACACGGTTAGGACTCGAGGAATTAGAAAGTGCTTTAGTTGGCGACAAGGTTAGTTTTGTGGCTTCTAAAACTGAACTTATGGCATATCAAACGGAGTTGGATATAGATAAGCGCCAAGGTAAAGTTCCCGTTAACATCTCATTCTTCCCCGAGAAGCAATTTGAGAAGGCAGTTGAAGCTATGAGAAGAGTTTTTCAGGCAGGGATTTGCGTTAGTGAGCTTGTGGCTGTAGCTCATCAGGGTGAAAATCTGGGTGGAGTAACCATACCCCAGGGTAAGATAGGGCTAGCCACTGTTTGTAGCGTTATAATAAATGGTGCTTTACTTAAAGCTGGTATCCCTGTTGAATACAAGTTTGGCGGCATCCTCCAAATTAAGAACCGCAAGCCTTTGCGATTTGTTGAGCTTATCCTATATTCGGGCTCATCCTTAAACCCTGCAGAGCTATACATTGCCAGTAAGATGACCAGCGTCGGTCAAGCCGCCAGAAAAGGAGAAGGTAGGATTTTAGCCAATTTTCGAGAAATACCGGCTATGTGTCAACCTGCAGCAGAAAAAGTTGTTGCCAGGTTAAGAGAAGTTAATCTAGATGGGCTGCTTATGATGGGTGGGGTAAGCAAGCCTCTATGTGGAGTGCCCGTGGAATTAAATAAAGTGGGAATGATACTCGTAGGTGGGCTTAACCCTGTCGCTGCGGTTGTTGAATCCGGCATAGAAGCAGAGAATCATGCTATGAGCACTGTTATGGACTATCAAGAGATGATAAGATTTCGGGATTTATGAAATGAATGTAGTGAGAATCATACCCTGTTTGGATGTGAAGAATGGCAGGGTGGTCAAGGGAATAAACTTCGTGAATCTAAGAGATATCGGAGATCCCGCAGAGACAGCGGAGGCTTATTGTCGAGAAGGAGCTGATGAACTCGTCTTCCTCGATATCACCGCTACTGTGGAAAGCAGAGGAACAAGGCTGGAGTGGGTCAAGAAGGTAGCGGAAAAGGTTACCATTCCTTTTACCGTAGGTGGCGGCATCAGGAACATCGAGGATATAAAAACTTTGTTGGATCTTGGCGTAAATAAAGTCTCGGTTAATACCGCGGCCGTGAAAAATCCTGAACTTATAAGAGAGATTTCCGGAAAATTTGGCGAGGAGAACCTTGTTGTTGCCATTGACGGGCGAAAAAACTCACTTGAAACAGGGTTTCCACGATTAGAGGTAGTGGTTAAAAGTGGTAGCGAACCCACTGGGATAGATGTTGTTGACTGGGCAAGAAGAGTAGAGGAACTAGGGGCTGGAGAGATTCTGCTTACCAGCAAAGATGCCGATGGCACAAAGGAAGGATATGACTTGGAAATGACCAGAGCTGTAGCTGAAGTCGTCAGCATCCCAGTTATTGCTTCCGGAGGTGCAGGTAAACTTGAGCATTTCTATGAAGCTGTAACAATTGGCAAGGCAGCAGCGGCATTAGCTGCTTCTATCTTTCACTTCGGTGAAATATCTATAACTGAAGCGAAAAAATATCTAAAGGAACAGGGGATTCCAGTAAATATATAGAGAGCCTTGTTTAAGAATTTAGCTGCATAGTTATTGGGTAATCAGGCTGCGACGAAATCGGAGCAACTAGGAAACCCGAAAGGTGGATATAAAAGATAAAATATAAGGAGGTAAATTTATGAGTAAAAACAATGAGGAGCAAGGATTCAAAAACGTAAGGGAGCTGATCAATGATATTGGTGTGCAGATGAACATCCCCGAAATGTGCCGCCTACGGCTGATGGAATGTGAACGTGAGCTGACAATTCATTTTCCGGTAAAGATGGATGATGGGAGGGTAGAAGTTTTCACCGGTTTTAGGGTTGTGCACAACGATAGTCGGGGACCTAGCAAGGGTGGGATCCGATACCATCCGGACGTCAACCTGGACGAAGTTAGAACTTTAGCGGCCTTGATGACCTTGAAGACTGCGGTTGCCAATATCCCTTATGGAGGTGCCAAGGGAGCTGTTATTTGTAACCCGAAGATCATGTCTCAAAGCGAACTTGAGAGATTAACCCGTCGGTACGCTTCCGATATCGCGATTATGATAGGTCCTGAAAAGGATATCCCAGCCCCCGATGTTGGCACCAATCCCCGGGTCATGGCCTGGATTATGGACACCTACAGCATGGGCAAGGGATATTCAGTGCCGTCAGTCGTTACTGGAAAACCTCTGGAGATAGGTGGTAGCACAGGTAGGTTCGAGGCTACCGGTCGTGGGTGCATGGTCAGCGCCTTGCTAGCGGCCAAGCATCTACATATAGATCCGCAGGAAGCAACTGTTGTTGTTCAGGGATGTGGAAATGTCGGAGCAGTAACAGCCGATCTTCTGGCCAAAGAAGGTTGCCGCATAACAGCGATAAGCGATTCTAAGGGCGGCGTCTATAACCCCAAGGGCTTGAATCTGGAAAGCGTGTTCAATCATAAAAAAGAGACAGGTTCGGTAATAGGCGCTAGGAATACCGAGGAGGTCACTAATGCTGAACTCCTAGAACTCAAATGTGATATCTTGGTGGTAGCAGCTCTTGAAAATGCGATTGTCAGGACCAATGCCCCTGCGGTAAAGGCGAAGATAATCATAGAAGGTGCCAACGGTCCGACTACACCTGAAGCAGACAAGATCCTGCTTGATAAGGGCGTATTCCTTGTCCCCGACATACTAGCGAATGCTGGTGGCGTGATAGTATCGTACCTGGAGTGGGTGCAGGGTCTGCAGTCCTTCTACTGGGATGAGACAGAGGTTAACAAATACCTTGGGGATTTGATGACCAATGCCTTCAACCAAGTCTTATGCATTAGAGAAGATGAGAAAGTCGACATGAGAAAAGCAGCTTACATGGTTGCACTACGACGGTTGGCAGTTGCTATGACGACAAGAGGTATATTTCCCTAAACCTGTTCTGAGCTTGTCCAAAGTCGTAAGCGGACAGAGGTGAAGCTCTGGTGTGCTAAGCATCTCTGTACCACCGTTAGATGCTGCTGACCCACATATGGCTATGGAACGTCGAGAAGGATAGCTTGATTGAAAGCCTTTCCAGATTCCTCTTGTAGTATGCTCATAACTGGATGGGATTTCAACCCAGACATTATACTCGTTGTCTAAAAAGCGCCTTCTTATTTTTACGCACAAGGAGAATAAATGCTTATTAAGATCGACGTGGCAATTATTGGTGCCGGGGTAATCGGCCTAGCTATAGCTGGTGAAATCGCCCAGCGAAACAAAGAAGTGTTCATCTTTGAAAAGAACCATACCTTTGGGCTTGAGACCAGCAGCAGGCAGAGCGAAGTCATTCACGCTGGTATTTACCATCCTGAGCATTCCCTTAAGACAAAGCTTTGCATCGAAGGGAGAAACTTACTTTACGAGCTTTGTGACAAACATGATATTGCCTACAAGAAATTTGGAAAGATTATCGTGGCAACAAACGAAAATGGAATTACACACCTTGAAAAGCTTTACAAGCAGGGGAGGAGAAATGGCATTGAAGATTTGATGCTTCTTTCTCGATCGGAACTGAAAAGGCTTGAACCAAATGTCGAGGCGAGGGCTGGTTTATTATCCCCTTCCACCGGAATTATTGATTCCCACTCTTTACAGAAATTCTTTTACAGACGAGCGAGAGCAAAGGGAGCCAAGTTTGTGTTTAATACCAAGGTATTAGGAATTGAAAAGACAGGGATGGGATACAAAGTACAAATAAAGGACAGGGAAGGGATTTCTGATTTTGTTGCCCGGGTTGTGATAAACTCCGCGGGCTTGAATTCCGACAAGATAGCCCAACTTGCCGGTATAGATATAGATAAAGCAAATTACAGGCTTCATTACTGTAAAGGCGAATACTTCACTCTAAGTTCGAAATATAGAAATCTCATGAGCAGGCTTATTTATCCCACTCCCGAGCAAGCCGGACTTGGAATTCATGTAACTCTGGGACTTGATGGTCGGGTACGATTGGGGCCCAATGCCCGCTATGTTGAGACAATAAGTTATAGTGTTGACGAGACCCAGAAGGAAGCCTTTTACAAATCAGTAAAAAAATTTCTGCCCATGGTTGAACTTGAGGACTTAGCACCTGAATTTGCTGGCATAAGACCCAAGCTCCAAACCCCAGGCGGCGCCTTTCGAGATTTCGTCATTGCCCACGAAGAGCAAGCGGGCTTTCTAGGGCTGATAAATCTAATCGGGATAGAATCCCCAGGTCTAACTGCCGCTCCTGCCATTGCCAGGTATGTGGGAAGAATGGTATCTAAGTTTTTTAGTTGACATAATGCTACTGTTGCCTGATTCTAGTCTAGCTTGGTCAGAGAATGATATTTATGGTGAGTCTCTTCAGCATACTTGTCTGAGACATGGACATAGCGGGCGATGCCATCTAAGGATTCATGACTAAAAAGAACCTGAAGGGGGACTGGATTAGCACCTTCCTCAGCCAGATAAGTGGCAAAGCAATGTCTCAAGGTATGAGGGGTTATCTCGATTGATAAGCCACATCTATTTGCATACTTCGTAACAATGTTTTGGATGGACCTTACTGTCAGTCGCATTTTTTCACCGCTTTTCCGAACATCTACCTTACCGCTATGACGAATGAAAAGCGGCTTAAAGTGGTCTCGGCGCGATTGCAGGTAGCGTCTGATGTACTCTGCGACTGTATTTGATAGAAACAATATGCGTATCTTATTTCCCTTGCCCTCGAGGGCAATTCGTTTCCGCTCTAAGTCTACCTGGCCACGATTTAAACTAATCAACTCGGATACTCTCAACCCTGTGTTGAACAGTGTTTCCAGAATAGCTTTATCGCGGAGCTCCATAATATTTGTCTCGGGGGCTGGCGCTTCAATTAACCTGATTAAGTCTTTAAGCTCGGGTAATTTAGGCCGTTTTGGGACAGCCTTCAGCAATTTCGACTGCTTCGGGCGATAAAGGGCAGGGATAGCCGATACCAATTAAATAGCGCAGGTAAACCCGGAGTCCTATCAACTTGTAGTTTATGGTGCACGGGGCAAGTTGCTTGTCACTATGATTGCTTGGCTTCGCTGTATTTCGACCGTGCGAGGCAAGATATGCTTTGAAGGAGGTGATAATCTGCCTGTTGATTTTATCAAAGGGAATGCTGTTCTCATTCAGAAAGTCATCGAAAACTTCCAGGTATCCCTTGTAGTTGCGAACTGTCAATGGAGAATAATGGTTAGCCTGTAGGCTCACCAGAAAGTCATCAATATACGGCAGCATTTCAAATTGGTCCTTTTCCCTGCGCGCTATGCAATATATCATATTGATCAGCCCGACAGGTAAATTCTATAGCCTGCCTTTCATCTGGTACTAGTAGAATATTAGAATTTGGCAACATCTGCAAATTCCACCATAATTTATAAGCAGAAGTATCACCTATCTCTATGAACAAATCCATATGGCCGTCCTTATGGATACCCAAATCAGCACGCCCTTGACTGAGGAAGGGCTCAGTAACTACCTCGAAACCTTGTTTTACAAAGTATTCGGTGAGAACATCCATCATTTTTCTATGCCAGACACCACCGTGACGCGCGGATTTCTTAATGCCATACTTTTGAGTCAAATCGTCCCATAGGTCATGTCCATCTCTAGCGATGAATTCCCTTGCTTTAATTTTGCCCGTGACAATCAAGAGGGCAATTTTCCTGTAAGTATATCTACAGTCGTCACAACCTGGTATTTTGCCTCTGACCGTTTGCTCAATGACTCTCTCCAGTCATTCAATTTCACGATTGATAGCCTCCTCAGCTATGCGCCATGGCAAATCTCTCTCTGTAGACTTGCTATCCTTTCTTGACATAATATTTATTCTTGCCTATTTCTGCTATGGAAAGCTTTATGTATTTCTTTTAGATGCCTGTTGGTGACATGAGTGTAAACCTGAGTTGTTCTGATGCTTTCATGGCCCAGCATTTCCTGGACAGAGCGAATGTCGGCACCATTTATCAGAAGGTCTGTAGCAAAGGAATGCCTCAGAGTGTGAGGAGTGACCTCGATTGGCAAGCCAGATCTTTTTGCATACTTGGAAACAATGTTTTGGATGGACCTTGCCGTCAAACGCATTTTTTCACCGTTGTTCCGGGCATCTACCTTGCCACTGTGGCGAATAAACAGGGGTTTAAAATGGTCCTGACGTAACCTCAAGTAACGTTCAATCCACTGCGCGGCTGTATCTGACAAGAAGACTACTCGTAGCTTATTTCCCTTGCCTTTAACACCAAATTCCTTGCGCTCTAAGTCTACCTGGTCGCGATTCAAACTAACTAGTTCTGACACTCTCAACCCTGTGCTGAATAATGTTTCCAGGATAGCTTTATCCCGCAGTCCTATTACATTTGATATTTTCGGGCTATTTAATAACCTTTCTACCTGCTCCGTATTTAAGAAAGCAATAGAACGGGGGTCTTGTTTGGGAAGTTCCACCTTGTCGGGGGATAAGGTAGGTATGTCACGCTGAACCAGCAGATATCGTAAAAAAGCTCTCAATGCAACTATGTGGTAGCTTTGGGTGACTCGTTTTAGTGGTATGCCATCGCGGGCACGCAAATGTGCTAGATATAATCTATACCTTCTGACAAGTTCCTGGTTTATGTCTTCGGGTTTTGTAATAGGTGAATTCTCTGTGAGCCAGTTGTGAAATCGCTCCAAATAACGTCTGTAGTCACGAATGGTAAGAGGAGAGCAGCCTTTCTCGATCTCCAGGTACTCTAAGAAGTCGGTGATTAATAATTCCAGGCTCATGTTTAATTCTTATATTCTGTGAATTTAAAACCTTCGCAGAAGTTACACTCTGCGAAACATTTCATGCTATCACCTTTTCCATTTTCATGTCAAGTACCATCTCATATTCAGGACAAAATAATACTTCCAAAGCCATAGCTTCATTATAATAAGCTAGTAAGCTGGCAAACTGATTAGCCCAGCAACCCCGAATCCTTAAGGAGTCACCACTCCTCCATCCAGTTGTTCACCCTCATTGCTCCCCTTTCCCCACTCTCGGCTCATTAAATAGCTCCGCTCCCGGGCAACCCCGCGCAAAACATCAACCATGTAAAACAAGCCTCTCAAAGTGAAAGGGAATACTAAGATGTATCTCCGTCTTTTTCATGCCTCTAAAATCGCTTCTCAGAGCGAGTTTTCAAATTTGTTAACGTCATATCAGGTTTTTACTCCAAACCATAGACTGTAAAGGCAAATTCTCTCCTGGAGATAAACCGATAATGGCAGAGAAGTCCGTGGGAAAGCTAACACCTATTGACAGGATATTTGTTAAGGGTAATAATTTCTATGAACATGGGAATAAAGATAAAACTAAGAGGCAAGATAGCAAGATGCGCCATCAAAGCTCTAGTTAAATTTCCTCAAAACAGGGTAAGTGAGGCAGCCATAAGAGTGGTTATGGAAAGAATTTGGCGCCAGAAAATAGCTAACTTGACGCAAATCTTGGCCTCGGTGAAGAGGTTTTCAGTGAATACCAATAAAAATTGCCAAGAAAAAATTTTAGAAAATCTTGCCTTTAAAGGTTTGATTGAAAATCAGCCAATCAGGGATGAAGCAAGGAGAAATGGTTTGCCTCCTCTGTATACAATTCTGATTTCTCCAACAATGAGATGCAATTTAAAGTGCGATGGTTGCTATGCAAAGAGCTACCAGAAAAAGGATGATTTGCCCTTTGAAATAATGGATAAAGTCATTAAAGAAGGCAAGGAAATGGGGGTTGCGTTTTTCACCATTTTGGGAGGAGAACCATTTTTGAGAGAAGATTTATTTTCGCTTTTTGAGAAACACTCCGATGTTTATTTCCAGGTTTTTACTAACTCTACTTTATTGAGTGAAGAGGCAGTCAAGAAATTGGCTGAAATGGGTAATGTGACTACCCAACTTAGCATTGAAGGCCTTAAGGAACGAAATGATAAGAGAAGAGGGAAGGGGCACTTTGAGAAGGTAATGACAACAATGGATATTTTGAGTGAGCACGGAGTTCCCTTTGGCTATTCAGTTTGTGTTACAAGAGAAAATGTCGAAGAAGTAATGAGCAACCAATTTCTGGAATTAATGATACAAAAAGGAGCGTTTGTTGGCTGGTATTTTCTTTATATGCCAGTTTGTGGCGATAGAAATACTGACCCAATGCCTCTCCCCGAGCAAAGAAAATTAATGAAGGAAAGAAGAGATTATATTAGAGCTCATTATCCAATTTTAATTATTGATTTCTGGAACGATGCTCCCTATGTTGGTGGCTGCATTTCTGCGAAGTATTATTGCCATATTAATAATTTTGGTGATGTTGAGCCTTGCATTTTTGCTCATTTCGCCCAGGCCAATATTAAAAATTGCTCCTTGAAAGAAGCTCTTAACTGTGAGCTTTTCAAAAGAATAAGATCCCGTCAGCCATTTGATGAAAATCTTTTCCTTCCCTGTCCCTTGATTGATAATCCCGGGGAAAGTAGAACTTTCCTTAAAATCCCGGGGGTTTATCCCACGCACCCTCAAGCCGTAACCTTAATTGAAGACTTGAAGGATGATTTGGACAAGTACTCTCAGGAGGTTCATCGGGTTTATGCGCCAGTCTGGGAGGAGTGGGCAAAGCAGAAATAAATAAGAAATAAATATGCGTTTTGTTAGGTTGGCAAATTCTATCGAAAACTACTTTGTAATATGACCAGTAACTTGATAAAACAAAATGTTGCCAGGCTACTGGCTGAACTTCCCGACGGAGTTGAACTAGTGGCAGCAGCAAAAACGAGAACACCTGAGGAGATTCTGGAAGCGGTTGAGGCAGGAATCAAGATTATCGGAGAGAATTATGTCAAAGACACAAAGGAAGCATATGGAGTGGTGGGCAAGAGGGTGAAATGGCATTTTATTGGGACCCTTCAAAAGCATAATGTCAGGAGAAATGTGCTGGAAATATTCGATATGATAGAAAGTGTTGATTCCTTAGGAATAGCCCGGGGAATTGATAGAAAATGTGCTGAAATTGGCAAAATAATGCCGGTATTGATTGAGGTGAACAGTGGCAGAGAATCCCAGAAATCAGGAGTTCTGCCGGAGGATGTGGAACAATTAGTAAGAGAAATATCCGGTCTTAAAAACATCAAAGTAATGGGTCTTATGACCATGGGGCCCCGCTTTGGAAACCCAGAAGATTCGAGGCCCTATTTTGTGGAGACAAGAAGGATATTTGACAGAATTAAAGGACTGAAGTTACCCAATGTAGAAATGAGATATCTTTCTATGGGCATGACTAACTCTTACAAAGCTGCCCTGGAGGAAGGCGCCAACATAATCAGAATAGGCACTAAGATCTTTGGCGAGAGGTACAGGGCATAATAGCTACCGTGCCTAATCTGCTCTTAAAGATGACAAGCTATCTTATTTAGAAGCCCGTCAATTCCCCATCCTTTGGCAGCAGAAATGAGAGCAACGCCATCACTCGGCAGCAGGATTTCTTCTTCGAGGAAAGGGATAGTAGTTAATACATTCAGTTCTGCCTCGCTGCTTAGAGCTAAGTCAAGCTTGTTGAACACGGTAATTTTGGGTTTCTTTTCCAGATTTAGCTCGCTGAGTATCTTTTCCACTGTAAGGCACTGGTTAGCAGCATTTGAATGTGTTATGTCAACTATGTGCAGCAATAAATCAGCCTCCTCAAGTTCTTCCAGAGTAGCGCGGAAAGCAGCGATAATAGAAGGTGGAAGTTTGTGAATAAAGCCAACGGTATCTGTGATTAGAAATCGTTGCCCGGTGGGTAAAGCCAGCCGCCGAGTCACTGGGTCCAAAGTAGAAAAAAGCCTGTCTTCTACCTCCACACTGGCTTTGCTTAAAGTGTTAAACAAAGTGCTCTTACCGGCATTAGTATATCCCACGAGAGCTATGATGGGCATGCCGGTTTCCTTACGGCGTCCCCTGTAAAGAGTTCGGTGCTTCCTGACACCTTCTATTTTTTGCTGAAGTAGATTGATACGCTTATAGATAAGGCGGCGGTCGGTTTCCAATTGTGCTTCACCGGGACCTCTGGTACCAATGCCACCGCCGAGTCGCTCTAAATGTCGCCACTGCCCGACAAGTCGCGGTAGAAGATATTGGTGCTGAGCCAGTTCGACCTGGAGTTTTCCTTCATGGGTCCGAGCTTTTCGAGCGAATATGTGTAAAATCAGAGCGCTGCGGTCAATAACTTTGACTCCCAAGACCTCCTCGAGATTTCTTTGCTGCCTGGGCGACAATTCGTCATCAAAGATTACTGTGTCGTAGTTGGTTTGCTCTTTGAGGGCGATTAGCTCTCCAATTTTACCCTTGCCTATATAATAGGTGGGCGAAGGCGAGTCCAGCTTTTGAGTTAGCGTACCTACTACATTGGCGCCTGCTGTTTTCGCCAGATGAGACAACTCCTGCAAAGAATCAGCAATTGACCAATCGCAGTAAGATTTCTTGCTTCCTACTCCGATGAGGAATGCTCGTTCTACCTTGGCTTCGGTAGTAAATAATTTCTGCTTTATCTCCTCCTCCTACACACAATCGAGATTGCTTCGCTGCTAACGTTCTGCACAATGACAGTTTCGGGCGTGCCAGGATAATAAGCGACTTATACCCTGCTCCAAACGCTCATCAGAAACGGTCAGGGAAAATCTGATGTAACCATCTCCTTCCTTACCATAACCAATTCCCGGAGTTACTGCTATCCTGGCTTCGTCCAGCAATTTCCTGGCGAAGTCAATAGATGTATATTCTGGGGGAATCTTGGCCCAGATATAAAAGGTTGCCTTGGGTATCCTGGATTTTAGCCCTATCTCATTAAGGACTTTTACTAACTTATCTCGGCGCCGTTGAAAAACAGAATTGCGCTCAGCGATATGTTCCTGAGAGCCACGCAGAGCTTCCACAGCAGCAAATTGAATTGCCCGGGGAATGCCTGAATCCAGGTTAGATTTAACTTTAAATAGCGCATTTATCATGTCGGCATTACCTACTAACATTCCTACCCTCCACCCCGTCATATGATGGGTCTTGGACAGGGAGTGAAATTCCACTCCTATTTTCTTTGCCCCAGGTGTCTGCATGAAGCTCGGTGGCTTGTAGCCATCGTAGGCAACTTCGGTATAAGGAGCATCATGGCAGATTGCCAGGGTATGTTGCTGTGCAAAACGAACTGCTTCTTCAAAGAAACCTAGGTCAGCTATAGTGCCGGTGGGATTGTTGGGATAGTTAAGCCACATAAGCTTTGCCTTATCGGCTACCTCAGCCGGAATAGCTTCAAAATCGGGTAGAAAGTCGTTTTCCTCCTTTAAAGGCATGAAATAAGGTTCGCCACCGGCTAATATGGTACCCAGAGAATATGGCGGATAGCTGGGGTCAGGAACCAAGACAATGTCACCAGGCTCAATAAAGCATAAAGCTATATGTCCGATCCCCTCCTTGGAGCCTATGAGCGGTAGCACTTCTCTATCTGGGTCCAGGTTGACACCAAAACGCATTTCATACCACTCAGCGATGGACTTGCGAAGTTCGGGCAAACCAGCGGTTTCTGGGTAACGATGATTTGCAGGGTCACGTGCCGCCTGACAAATACGCTCAATGATATGAGGCGGTGTGGCTAAGTCAGGGTCACCCATAGCAAAGCTAATTATATCCTCTCCCCTAGCCTTAAGCTCAGCGATCCTCCGATTTATTTCCACAAAAAGATATGGAGGTAACCTATCAAGTCGTTTAGCTAATTCCATCAGTTCCTTCCTTCTAGTTATTTTCCATTGTAGATTTTATTCATCGCACCACTAAGTAACGCCTTCCCTACCCTCTTCCAGAGTACTGTCAAAGTCTTATCTATGAGTATTATGTCAACTTATACCTCAACGGGCAATTCGCTCTGGTTTGAACTGGGGCAGGCTCATATTTACCTCGGCGCGTTTGACTTTATTCATCGGCACATAGGCTGTATCTTGCTTTATGCCTGACGAAGTTTCTATGGGCAGAGAGTGGCTATCCAGCTTGCATCGGGACTCTGTTCCACCCTCTCTCGATTCTCTCACCTTAAGGGATAGGCTTTGGGTGAAGGTATCCACCAAGATGAACTCATTACCCGTAGCCTGTAACTTATAGAATTTCATGACATGAAACTTTCTATGATACCCTTTACTTTGTCCGTAGTGACTCCCATAAAATCTGGGTCGGCTTCTTCTTCAGTTACACTTACCTCAAACCAGTGTATCCTGCTATCGCCGGGACGAAACCAGGTATACTGGTGACGCGCCAGTCGATGTGTTTCATATTTTATTTTATCAATAGCCTGAGGCAAAGTCATCTCGCCTCGAAGAAACTGCCCTATCTGCTTGTAACCTATGCCTGACATAGAGGGCAAGGAAGGACTATAACCTTTTTTCAATAGCTGTTCTACTTCTTCAACCAGTCCCATTTGTATCATTTTGTCAACACGCAAATCAATCCTTCTGTATAATTCGCTTCTTTCCTGGGTTAAACCGAGGAGCAGGACAGGGAAATCTGGCATCTCTTTACGCTGCAATTGAGAAGGCGTCTGCCCTGTCGCATAATAGATTTCTAGCGCTCTTATTATTCGGCGGATATTACGTGGATTGATTTTTACTGCTGCCCTAGGGTCAATATCCTGCAATTCTTGATAAAGGCTTTGGCAACCTTCTTGCTCTGCTCTGGCTTCTAACCGTTGTCTGAGCGTTTTATCAGGTGGTGCCTGAGGTATTTTCCATCCCTCTACCAGAGACCACACGTAAAGGCCGCTACCACCAACAAGTAAGGGCAATTTGTCTTTCTGCTGAATGGCTTTCATCGCCTCTATAGCTAGCTGGTGATACATAGCCAGGCTAAAATCTTCGTCGGGCTCGACTACATCAATGAGATGGTGAGGGACCGATGCCCTCTCAGCCAGACTGGGCTTATTAGTGCCGATATCCATATACCGATAGACCTGGCGGCTATCGGCGCTTATTATCTCTACAGGGAAGTGCTGGGACAGATGCAGAGCAAGCTTACTTTTTCCAACAGCGGTGGGACCGACGATGACAATCACTGACTATTTTATTCTTTTCTTGATTTTGGCAGTTTGCTCGACAATACTCACAAACTCGTCAGCTTTAAGACTGGCTCCACCGACCAGGGCACCATCGATTTCTGGATATGAAATAAACTCGGCAATGTTAGTACTGGTAACACTGCCGCCATAAAGGATGCGTACATCCAGGGCTATGCTCTCATCCCATATCTTAGCCACAACGGCACGGATAAACCTGATCGTGGCTACCGCCTGCTCGCCGCTGGCTGCCTTGCCTGTACCGATTGCCCAAACTGGTTCATAGGCAATCACTAAATTAGAAACAGGTTCTATACCATTTAAAGCTTCTGTCACCTGTCTGTTAATTACCTCCTCTGTCTTGCCAGCTTCATTCTCTTCAAGCCTCTCACCAACACATAAGATAGGCTTAAGATTGTTTGACAAAGCCGCCTTTATCTTTTTGTTGACTATTTCATCAGTTTCTCCAAAATACCATCTTCGTTCAGAATGTCCCAGTATGACAAATTCACATAACTCTCTGAGCATCAACGGGGATATCTCACCGGTGTAAGCCCCTTTAGTCTCAAAATACATGTTTTGTGCACCGAGCTTAACAGACGAATCGTGGAGCATCATATGTATAGAAACTAAGGACACGAATGGTGGACAAAGCACCTTTTCCACTTCTTCTATCCTGTCCAGTTTCTCAAGCATTTCGATAACAATCTTTTCAGCTTCAGAAACCGTGGTATTCATTTTCCAGTTGCCAGCAACAAAAGGAATTCGCATTTCACAATCTCCTTTCACTATTTATCTAATAAAACCCTCACACCAGGTAAGGTAACCCCTTCCAAAAATCTCAAGCTGGCACCACCTCCGGTGGAGACGTGGGTCATCTTATCAGTTAATCCCATTTCTTGAACTATTTCAGCAGAAGAGCCGCCACCAATAACGGTAGTGGCATTAAGAGTGGATAGAAAACTGGCTATAGACCTGGTACCTTGAGCAAATTGAGGTATTTCATAAATCCCCATGGGACCATTCCATATGATGGTACGACATTTCTTGAGTTCACTATAGAAAAGCTCAATGGATTGAGGGCCAATATCTACGATATGGCTGTCCGATGGTATAGTAGTTGTTGGTACTACTCTGGTTGGGGCTCCGACTCTAATTTCTTCCACCACAACTACATCAATGGGAAGCAAAAATGGCACTCCCCATTCTCTGGCTTCCTGTAACAATTTCCTGGCCAGGCCCAACTTGTCGTCCTCTATCAAAGAACGTCCTACCTCATACCCTTGTGTTTTTAAGAAAGTAGCAGCCATGCCACCACCAACCAGTAATATGTCAACCTTTTTTAGCATATTTTGCAATAGCTCTATCTTATCGCTTACCTTTGCACCTCCTATAAGGCAGGCCGAGGGCCGTTCTGGATTATGCAGCAGCTTCTCCATAACCTTTAGCTCTTTGTTCATTAAAAAGCCAGCCGCCGCGGGCAAGTATTTAGCCACCCCCACGGTAGAGGCATGAGTCCGGTGAGCACTGCCAAAAGCATCATTAACATAGATCTCAGCCAACTTGGCTAGCTTACGGGCAAAGCCGTCATCATTTGCTTCCTCTTCGGGATGAAAGCGCAGATTTTCCAGAACCAAAATGTCGCCCTCTTTGAGTGCCTCAACTTTGTTTTCTACTTCCTGTCCTATACAGTCGGATGCCGTGCTGACAGGCAAGCCCATAAGTTTTGACAACCTCTGCGCTATTGGCGCCATTCGCAAATTTTCGACTACTTTGCCTCCAGGGCGTCCTAAATGAGAGCAGAGGATTATCTTAGCTTTATGGTCAACGAGATATTTGATGGTAGGTAGCGAAGCTTGGATGCGGCTATCGTCGCTAATGTCGCCAGTATTCGTATCTAGTGGGACATTAAAATCAACTCTGAGCAAGACTTTTTTACCGGTAACCTCTATATCTTCAACAGTTTTTTTCGGCATTTTCCCTCCTAGAAGTTGCGCTTCAAGAGAAAACAAGCTGTCTCTTTAAGAGGAGCTTGCCTGGATGTATCAAGCTGAGTAGCCTCGAGCTGTGTTAAAGCTTTGTAATAATACTGTTCAGCTAAATCTTTAGCATAATCCCTGGCACCTAAGTGGTCCAGAATCTTCTTAACCTCCGTGATATCTTCGCCCTCGATAGATTTTTGAGAATAAAGCTTCACAAGCTTTTCTTTTTCCTTACCCTCACTATTCTGCAATCCATAAACTACAGGCAAAGTTTTCTTTCTCTGAGAGATGTCGCTAACAGATTTCCCAGTGCTTTCTTCCATTCCCCAAATTCCTAATATATCATCGCAAATCTGATAGGCTATGCCTAATTCTTCGCCGAACAGGTGAAAAAAGTCTACTAACTCACTATCTTCGCTGCCTAAGTATGCTCCCAATGAAGTTGATACGGCAAGCAGGGCTGCTGTTTTTTTAGCTGCCATGTCAAGGTAATCCTCGATGGTGATGTCAAGACGGTTCTCATAATCGAGGTCTAAGTATTGGCCCTCGCAAAGCTCCAAACAAGCCAGGCTCAACATTTTAACAGAACTGGCAATCTTTTCATCAGCTATTCCCTTCTCTTTTAGTTTAGACAATGCTAAGTAGGCCAGGGTGAACATGGCATCGCCGGCGTTTATTGCTTGAGACTGACCCCATAGTTTCCATACAGTTGGCCGGTGATGACGCTCATCGCTGGCATCCTCTATATCGTCATGGATTAAAGAAAAATTGTGGATGAGTTCGACGGCTGCTGCGGCAGGCATTACCTGCGACATGTCACCCCCCACAGCTTGACAACTCAGAAGGCAAAGAGTAGAGCGAATAAATTTACCCGATTCTCTACTGCAAGAATGTCCATGCTCATCCTGCCAGCCCATGTGGTATTGCAGTATCTTGCGAAGAACCGAAGGACAGCTCTCGATGATCTTATGCAATTCAACTCGTACCGCGCTCTGATAAGATGTGCAAGATTCAGGCAATCCGAATTTTGTGCTCATAGGAGTAACCCCATATTAACGGCTCAGAAGACAGATTGTCAACTAAAACCACGACGGCAAGCCGTGTCAAATCATTTAAGCACCTAACCCAACAGAGGATTGCTTAATCATATAATTTCTAACTATATGAGGTGCCAGCTTCTTGTAGATGTCAGCCTGCGGGGTTTTCTTCTTTTCCTGGTAAACCC
>JAGHCA010000068.1 GCA_021160725.1 Dehalococcoidia bacterium
AAGAATTCTGGCTTTGTATCAATAGTATAAACTCTTCCTTCTTTCCCTATCATCTCGGCAAATCGTAGAGAAAAATGACCTCCCCCAGATCCAATATCAGCAATACTTTGACCAGGCTTTAATGCAATAGCTTCTATAATCTGGTCGGGCTTGTTTCTCGGATCAGAAGCTTTCTTATTGAACATCTTTGCCTGAATGTCTGCCATTTTTTACCACCGTATATAAGTTATGCGCTCTTTTTATGTCTTTTTATTTTGAGCATCCCGAAGCCGATTGTGCCTAACACCGGTTTGTTTTCCTTATAACTAATAAAAGATTCTCATCAAACCAAGTTATTCTTTCCAAGTCCTCAAAATCTTTCTGGATATTTTGTTTAAATTTCTCTAATGATTGTTCAAGCTCTTTTGGGGTGTACAAATAAAATGTTGAATAATGGTGGTATTGTGCCTGATTTACGAGCCAATGCAATGAAGCAAGGCGGGAGTATTTGAAATATTCTATGGATTCAATTTCTAATTGAGGGATTTCTGTTAATAAATTCCTTAACTCATTTAATTCGTAGAGCCTAGTTTCCTTCTCATTAAACAAAGGGAAATATCTCCCCCAGATATTTCTGCGATTCTGGCTTCTTAATCGAGTATAAATAAACAGATATCCGTTGTCTTCTAGAATACGTGAAGATTCTTTTAAAAAGTCCAAAGGTTTGAAATGGTGAAGTGCATTAAATGTGAGTACGCAATCGAGGGAATTGTCTGCAAGCGGTATTTTTTCCGCATTTGCTTTTATTGTATTAAAATCTCTAATTTCGTGTTTATCCAGAAAGTCTTTCAAATGTTTTAGCATTTCTTCATTTGCGTCGATGCAGTAGAGAAATAATTTATTGCCGAGATGGCGGAACAACTTTAGGTCATATCTTCCAGCACCACAGCCAACATTCGCTGCTATTATTTTTGATTTTCTCTGTAATTTCTTTTGAATAAATAAAATTGGCTCTAGATCAGTTGTTCTCAGGTCTCTATAGCTATGTGCAATTCTTGAAAAATGATGGTGTATTTTTCTCATGATGCCAGTTTTAAAGAGTTTACATGAAAGTTCTATTTAATGCACCCGTAGCAGTTGCGCCTAACACCGGTATATTCGAAACGTAGGTTTCTCTAACCCGATTTACCCGCCACTATGATAGTGCCTCCCATCGTGCGCTTGCCACACGAAATTTTACTACAATCGCCTGATTTAGATTAACGCTTTAGCTTCTCTATCACGGCGTCGGCTACTTGGCTGGTGCCTATGGCGGTGGTGGGGTCGAGCTTCAAATCATAAGTGACGTTCTTACCTTCGGCTATAACATCAGCTATGGCGCTTTCCAATTTGTCGGCGCTGTCTTTCTCACCTAGATGACGCAACATCATAACACCGGAAAGCATCGTAGCCATAGGGTTTGGTTTGTTTTGTCCGGCGTATTTGGGGGCGCTTCCGTGAGTCGGTTCAAAGATAGCTATCTCATCCCCGATGTTGGCGCCGGGTGCTACGCCCATGCCTCCGACAAGGCCGGCACAGAGGTCGGAAATTATGTCTCCGTACAAATTGGGCAATACGAGGACGTCGAACATGTGAGGCTTCCTGACCAGCTCCATGCAGGTTGCGTCAACCAATGTATCGCTGAATTCTATGTCGTTATATTCTCTAGCTACTTCACGGGCAGTATCCAGGAAAAGCCCATCAGAGAATTTGAGTATGTTAGCCTTGTGAACCGCGGTAACCTTTCTCCTGCCGTTCTGTCTGGCATATTCAAAGGCAAATTTGAAAATTCGCCGACTCGCTGTTTGAGATATAATCTTCAAACTAACAGCGGAATCCTTTCTTATCTCTTCTCCAGTAGCACCATGCGCGAGGTCCAGCAACTGCTTTGTCTCTGAATCACCTCTGGCAAATTCGATGCCGGCATAGAGGTCTTCGGTATTTTCCCTGACCACCACTATATCCAGGTCTTTGAACGGCGTGTTTATACCGGGGTAAATCTTGCAGGGACGAAGACAGGCGTATAGGTCTAATGCCTTCCTCAAAGCGACATTGACGCTCCTGAAGCCAGTGCCTATGGGTGTGGTCACCGGCCCCTTAATGGCGACTTTGTTTTTTCTTATGGACTGGAGAGCCTGGTCAGGGAGAGGTGTGCCGAACTTATCTTGAGCCTGACTTCCTATTACAACAGTGTCCCACTGGAACTCGACCCCTGTAGCTTCCAATACCCGCCGTGTTGCCTCAGTTACTTCAGGCCCTATGCCATCGCCAGGAATTAAAGTTACTTTATGCTTCATCTCTTATATCGTAACACACAATTCTAAAAAGAGATTCTTCGCTATGCTCAGAATGACAATCATGATGGTTATGCCTTATATCTTGAAGTCCCTATGCTTTTGTATGTACGGGATAAGCCCACCCTCCTCAAGGATGGCGGACATTATCGGCGGCATCTTGCTACAGCTTAATGTAATGCCCGAAGTCAAATCGGCAATCTTGCCACCACTCAGATTTATTTCCAGCTCATCGCCATCGCCGATGTTATCGGTGTCGCAGAGCAGGACAGGCAAGCCTTGGTTTATAGCGTTGCGGAAAAAGATGCGAGCTGCCGATTTGGCTAAAATAGCGCCTACTCCCGACATTTTGATTACTACCGGAGCATGTTCCCGACTAGAACCCAGACCAAGGTTTTTCCCTGCAACTAAGATTGCTTTGCCTTCAGCTCGCAATGACATGTCCCTTACCTTTGAGGTAAACCCAGGTACAGCATCTTCAAGGACATGCTTGGCGAGTTCAGGCAAGTTGCTCCTCAAATGGGCAAATCTGCCGGGAATGATATCGTCTGTGGAGATATTATCGCCCAGTTTAATGGCTTTGCCCTTAAATACTAAATCTGGCATTGTCACCCTCACCTTGTAAAAATCCTAAATTCTAATTTCTAAGCTCTAAACAAATTCAAAATCCAAAATCCTAATTTTTAGGATTTAGATATTAGTATTTAGTGCTTATCTCTCTGGGGTCAGTAATCTCGCCCTTTATGGCTGAGGCGGCAGCCGTTGCCGGGCTAGCCAAGTATATCATAGCCTCGGGGTTGCCCATCCTCCCCTTAAAATTACGGTTGGCGGTGGAAAGGCAAACCTCGCCGTCTCCCAGTACCCCCTGGTGGAGACCGAGGCAAGCAGAGCAACCCGGCGGTAGAATGATTGCTTCGGCCTTAATTAAGCTCTGTACATAGCCTTTCTCTATAGCTCGAATGAGCACCTGCCTGGAAGATGGCGCTATGAGTAATCTGGTACCAGGATGCGTTTTCCTGCCTTTGAGGATTTCAGCAGCGATGGCTAAATCCTCCAGACGTCCGTTGGTACAGGTGCCAATAAATGCCTGCTGGATTTTAACCCCTTTTAATTGCGCCACGGGGCGGACGTTATCCACAGCATGGGGAAGCGAGAGCATTGGCTCAAGTTCACCTAGATTCACGGATATGACCTGCTCGTAATTTGCCTCAGCATCGGGATACAGCGGCTGGTAATTGTCGCCTCGCCCATGCTCTGTGAGGAAGTCTTGGGCGATTTTATCGCCAGGAAACAGTCCAACCTTGGCTCCGGCTTCCACAGCCATATTGGCGATAGTGAGTCGCTGCGGCATAGTTATCTGGGCCAGGGCATCACCACCAAACTCCAGAGCCTTGTAAGTAGCACCATCGGCGCCAATCTGGCCAATGAGATACAGGATTAAATCCTTGGCATAAACTCCTCGGGGGAAGACGCCATTGAGGTCAATGAGAAAACTTTCCGGCACCCGAAACCAGGTTTTACCCAAGGCTAAGGCTACGGCAACATCGCTGGAACCCATACCAGTGGCAAAAGCTCCTAAAGCACCAGCGGTAACAGTATGAGAATCCGCACCAACAATGACTTCCCCGGGATTGGCGAAATTTTCCGCCACTAGCTGATGACATATACCATCACCCACCTCGTAGATGCCACAGCCTGTTTCCTCAGCAAAGCGGCGAAGCAGGATATGGTCGTTAGAAAGCTGCCGAGCGGGGCTGGGAGCAGCGTGGTCAAGGAATATTATTGTTTGTTGTGGCTTAGCCAGAGCTTCAAAACCGCCTTCCTTAAACTGTCTTATGGTCAGGGAGCCAGTAGTATCCTGGACGAAAGTCAAATCCACATCCGCAATCACGACATCCCCGGCTTCGGCCTCGCCATGCGATTTAAGGCTTAGAATCTTCTCGGCTAGGGTCTTGCCCACGCTCACTATTTTAATCGTTTTCTTCTGCTATAATCAATAATATGCCTGATTACAAATCAAGCGAGCTGGGTTCCACCCGATGCGGCAGTAATGTTTTTCACTGGGGCAGGCGAACCTATGTCATGGGCGTGGTAAATGTTTCTCCGGATTCTTTTTCGGGCGATGGTCTGGCCGATGCTGAAGAAGCTGTAGCCAGGGCAAAGCGGTTAGTCTCCGAAGGAGCTGACATAATTGACATCGGTGGTGAATCCACTCGTCCCGGCGCAACTCCGCTCTCACCCGACGAAGAATTACGGCGGGTGATTCCTGTTGTGGAAAAGCTGGCTCAAAAGATATCGGTGCCGCTAAGTCTAGATACTTACAAACTGGAGGTAGCCTGTCAGGCTTTAGATGCCGGAGCTGACATGATAAATGATATCTGGGGACTGAAGAAAGAGCCCAGGCTGGCTGAGTTAGCAGCCCAAAAAAGTGTGCCGATTGTTTTAATGAGTAATCAGCGTGACTCTTCATGTCAGGACATTATGTCTGCGGTTGTTTCCGATTTGAAGAGAGCCATAGAGCAAGCGGTGGATGCAGGAGTGCCCTGGGAGAATATCATCATTGACCCAGGCATAGGTTTCGGTAAGACGCAGAAGCAAAATCTGGAGATTTTGCAACGCCTGGCGGAACTTCAAGCTCTGAACAGGCCTATCCTTCTGGGTAGCTCACGCAAGTCTTTTATAGGCTGGGTGCTCGATTTAACTCCTGAGCAGAGGTCGAGTGAAGTGGCATTCGTTCCACCCGGCGACCAACGGCTGGAAGGAACGGCGGCTACCATAGCCATCGGCATCGCCAAAGGCGCTGACATTGTTCGAGTACACGATGTCAAGGAAATGGCACGGGTGTGCAAGATGAGCGACGCTATTGTCAGAGGTGTGTGAGCGAATTGGCAATTGTCTATCTTTGTCTGGGTTCAAACCTGGGAGAACGGGAAGAAAACCTGTGCCAGGCTTTAAATTTACTTTCTCAAAAAGTAAATCTTGAGGAGGTCTCACCCATTTATGAGACCGAGCCGGTGGGCTTTAAAGATCAGCCCTTATTTCTCAACATGGTCTGCCGAATCGCCACCAACTTGCCTCCCGAGGAGCTTTTCCATCTCGTTAAAGACGTCGAAACCCACATGGGCAGAGTTCCCAGTTTTCCCAATGCTCCCCGTAATATAGATATAGATATCCTTTTCTACGACAATAACATTATGAAGACTCACAACCTGACTATCCCACACCCCCGCCTGCAAGACCGGGCTTTCGTTCTTATACCATTGACTGAAATCGCCCCGGACTTAGTGCATCCCGAGCTGGGCAAGAGCATTGCTCAATTAGCCGAAGATGTTACAGGACAAAAAGGAGTGCGAAGATATAAAGGAGGATTCGATGTATCAGATATTTGTGGAAGAGCACTTTGATGCTGCCCATTACCTCCCGAATTATCATGGTAAGTGTGAAAAGCTGCATGGCCACCGCTTCAAGGTAGTAGCTCGTTTGGAGGTAGCCGGGCTCGATGAAACCGGCTTAGCTTATGATTTCGCTCAGCTAAAGCAATACCTGAGGGAAATCCTGGCTCGGTTCGACCACACCTGCCTGAATGATGTGTCTCCCCTTGATGAGATTGGACCATCCAGCGAGAATATTGCTGCCACCATATATAATGCGCTCCAGCCTCATTTGTCCGAGCCTTCGGTAAAACTAGTTAGTGTAGAGGTTTGGGAATCGCCCACAACAGGCGTGTCGTATAGCCCGTGAGCTAAGTTTGCTGCTCTGGCGGCAACAAATTGGGAATCGTATCCACAACGGGGTAGGAATGGTTACACTTAGAGCAGTAAAGTGACCCCTTGACTATTTCTTCTCCCTTTTCCTCATCCACTTTAAGCTCCAGATCCCCTTTACATACGGGACAGGCTAGGATTTGCATCAGTTCCTTTTTCATTTCAGATTCTAGATTATATCATATTAGCAGCAAAACCAAGACAAGAACGTGCTATAATATTCGATAGGAGAATAAGATGACAATTCAAATCAAAAAGACTTACCGGGACTTAAATCCTGGAATGCTAGAGGATGAAGTACGAACCTTGCTGCAGAAGCAAGGGATTATGGCCATTGAAACCGAGTCGCAAACGTATGGTCTTCCCAGTGGCGACACTCAATCGCGTGCTACGCTGACATTAAAAATACATGCCGAGCAAGGGACAGCTGGGAAGGAATGTGGCAGGGCCCATATTTTGGGTTCACCCCGGGGCGAAACAAAAATGCTGCTCGATGTAGATGAAACCCTCTTCCCTCAGGAAAAGCTCTCTGCTTTTCAAAATGACCTCGATTTTATCCTCGGCTCATACGAAATCAAGTGGTAAACGAGCAGTTTTCAGAGCAGAGCCAGCTTGCCGAGGAAACCAAGCAAGCACGACGAGAAAGGCGACGAGCAAAGGAAAAAACCAGGATATCCCAGCACGGCAAGAACCTGGCAAGGGTGTATAAGGATACTGTATCCAAGAGAACCAAGACCAAGAAAGCCTTCAAGCAGACAGGCTAAAGCCCGGTGGAGTTTATTTTGTCACCCTGAGCGAGAGCGAAATGGTATAGATTCCTCGCTTAGCTCAGAATGCTAGAAGGAGTCCGCTGAATGGCGTGAGTTCGATGGTTGCTACGACGAAGAAATTCCTGCTCAGAGGTCCAAACGTCAAAGTGGAGATATCAAGATGATGCCAATCGTTTCTGAACCAGCCGGACCACATCCGCCGGAAATTGTGCAATTTCCACCCCAGCCTCTTGAAGCGCAGAGATCTTGCTCTGAGCCGTACCTCTTCCATCTCCTTGGATAATAGCCCCGGCATGCCCCATCCGCTTTTCCTGTGGGGCATTCAGTCCAGCGATGTAAGCAACAACCGGTTTGGTCATTGATTTTTTGATGTATTCGGCTGCCTCTTCTTCCTGCGCACCACCAACTTCACCTACGAGCACCACGAGGTCAGTATCAGGATCTTCCTCAAACAGGCGTAAAAGCTCAGGGGCGTTCGTGAACACTACAGGGTCAGCTCCAATTCCTACTGCAGTGCTCTGCCCAAAACCAGCGTTGGCAAGGTTAACGCTGACCTCGTAAGTGAGAGTTCCGCTCCTGGAAATCAGTCCGATTCGGCCCGGTTTAAACATATTGCCTGGCATGATTCCCAGCTTTGCTTCTCCTGGGGTGATAATGCCCGGACTTGTCGGGCCTACGAGTTGCACATTGCTATCAGTGGCATACTCGCAAATCTCCATAACATCATGCACAGGTACGTGCTCTGTAATCACAACGATAAGCTTGATTCCAGCGTCAATCGTCTGGATAGCTGCCTCCTTTACGCCCTTAGGAGGTACGAAGAACACCGATGCCTCAGCACCTTGTTCAGCCACCGCTTCGGCTACAGTGTCATAAACAGGAATGCCTTCTACCGACCAGCCACCCTTTCCCGGGGTAACACCAGCAACGATGTTCGTTCCATACTCCAGCATCCACCGTGTCTGGCTTTGTCCTACCCTTCCGGTAATACCTTGTATTAAAGCCTTCGTCTCTCGGTTCAGCAGAATACTCATGCCGTTCTCTCCAGAATCCCTGCTAGATACTCTATAGCTTTCTCTGTGGAAATATCGGTAACAACATGCACTCCGTGTTCACGAAAGATTTTCCACGTCTCCTCCTGTCGGTTCCCCAAAGCCTTGGCCACTACAGGGATACTAACATTATATTCCTTCATGTATTTCCCAATACCTTGCGCACCTTCGTGGATGGGGTTAATCCCACCATAGAGATTGATGAACACAGCCCTTAGCCCTTCTTTCTGCATCACGAGGTCCATCGCATTGTACAGAAGTTCTGCCGTAATACCTCCACCCGTTTCCAGGAAATTGGCTGGTTGCATCTCCTGCTGTTTGATTATATCCATGCTGGCCATGCCTAACCCTGCTCCACTGGCAATGATCCCTATATCACCATCGAGTTCCACGTATGTAACCCCTATCTCACGTCCCTTTCGCTCCCGTGGATTATCAATCCGGCCTTCGAAGTCCAGGTTAAGGTCAGTATGCCGATACAAGCTTGAATCATCGATTTCTACCTTGGCATCGAGTCCCAGATGCTTACCCTGAGTAGTTCGAGCAAGGGGATTTATCTCAGCAACCAGACAATCGTAACTTTCAAATACCCGGTAAAGTGCTGAGAGAATGCTGGCTACCTGAGTCACTTCAAGTCCTTCCATGCCTACTTTAAGGCACATCTCTCTTGCTTCCGCGAGGCGAAGCCCTTTACTAATAGAGACGGGCTTCATCACTACCGACTTTGGCTGCTCCATCACTAACTGATTCACGGATACGCCGCCCTCGGAACTGACAATCGCCACCGGTGTGCCGCGATAGCCGTCTATGGTAACCCCCAGATAAAGCTCCTTGGCCACATTGACTTTCCGGACCACCATTACCTGTCGTACAGACAATCCTCTCACTGACGAGCCCAGCAGACTTTCGGTGCCTCTCTCTACCTGGTCGAGCGATTCAGCGGCTTGCACAGCGCCAGCGAGTCCTCGGCCTCCTGTCAACACCTGAGCTTTCAACATGACAGGCAGCCCAATCTCCTCAGCCTTCTCCCGAGCCTCTTGCGGAGAGGTCACCACTGCATTGCGCGGCACAGGGATACCCTTACGGGCAAACAATCGGCTTGCTTCAAACTCGTATAACCTCATAGGCTATCATCACCCGGCGTTAGAGAATATCATATTTAAGCCGTGAAGTCGAATTTGTGAAAAGAACCCATGCTTCGATGCAAATATCAGACGGGCACATTTTGCAGGGAGAAAGAATAAATGATAAACTGCAAGACAGACCTTGAGGACCTGAGTGTGAGATAATATATAGGTAAAAGGAGATCAAAGATGGCAATCAAAACCGCTGGGCAGTATCGTGAGTCACTGAAAGACATTAAACCTACAGCGTATATTCTGGGGGAGAAAGTGGATAAGGTTCATGAGCACCCACTGATTAAGCACATGATAGCAGGAGTGGCCAAGACCTATGAGATGGAAAATGACCTGGAAGGTAGCAAATACCTGGTGGCAAAGTCAGATTTGATAGATGAGGACGTGAGTCGCTTTGTCAGATTCTACAAGAGCCCCGAAGACCTTCTTGCTAAGGTGAGAATGCTCAGATTCCTCTCCCACCAAATCGGCACCTGTTATATGCGATGCACGGGCATGGATGCGATGAATTCAATCGGCATAGAAGCATACAACTGCGACCAAAAATACGGCACCAGTTACTGGGAAAGATTGCAGGAATTCGTTAAATATGTTCAGAGGAACGACCTTGTCGTATTCAGCGGTGTAACGGATGTGAAGGGCAATAGAATGCTACGTCCGTCTGAGCAGAAAGACCCTGATATGTATCTGCACGTGGTGGATAGGAATAATGACGGCATTGTGGTCAGAGGGGCAAAGATTCACCAGACCGGTTCGCTCTGTGCCCACTGGGGACTCGTTGTGCCAACCCGAGAGATGCGCGAAAGTGACAAAGACTACGCCGTCTCGTTCGCTTTTCCCACGGATGCTGAGGGAGTTATCCACGTTTACGGCAGGGGGACACTGGAAATGAGACCAATGGAGGGTTGCGACCTGGGCAATGTCGAATTCAGTAAGTTTGCTCCTCTGGTCATCTTCAACGACGTGTTCGTGCCCTGGAAATATGTATTCCTGTGTGGTGAATATGAATATGCCGGTGATATGGTGAGGAACTTCGGCAACTATCATCGGCATTCACACGGCGGTTGCAAGTGTGGTGTTGGCGATGTTCTCATCGGCGCTGCTGCCACAGCCTGTGACTACAATGGCATGGTGAAGAGACCTTCACATATCAACCATAAGCTTGCCGAGATGCTCAAGGTCACCGAGGCCATCTACGGATGCTCCATTGCTGCTTCTGTTGAATCCAAGCCAACTCCGTCAGGGATTTATGCTGTTGATCCTGTGCAGTCGAACATTTCCAAGCTTTACGAGGGCAAGGAGCTGGCAGAGGTTATTCGGATGATGATTGAGATAGCTGGTGGCATGGTGGCTGATGTTCCATCAGATAAAGACTTTGAGAACCCGGAGATCGGCCCGCTTCTCAAAAAATACCTCAAAGGTGCGGAGAACGTATCCACAGAGAACAGAATACGAATGTTCAGGTTGATCGAGAAGCTTGCCTTTGAAAGCAGAGATATAGTCTCTAATATCCATGGAGCAGGCTCGCCCGAGACTCACCGATTGACAGTATTGCGGAACACAAACATCGAAGAGAAGAAGGGCTTCGCCAAGAAGCTTGCCGGTATTAAGGAAGAATAGTATAGTAGGCGAGCGAAGCAATCTGGATAAGCGCGAAAAGTTGGCGGTGATTACGATGAAGGAATTCCTGCTCAGAGGTCCAATCATGGTCTTGATTTGCCTGGCCATTGGATTCGCCATAGTTTATGGCGGAGGCTGGCTGCTCCAGCAATTGGGATGGCCAGGGCACTGAAAAACAAAGGTTTTGAGGGAACTACCTGGTCCGGCGTCTTGAGCAGGTTGCAGAGCACTGTTCACATTCACCATCGCACGGCTCAGCATGAATAGTTATACTAGCCTCGTGAAGTGTGCTTTGTATTTCGGCCTCAATCCGATCGCATATCTGATGGGCCTGCTCCAAGCTAATCTCTCTAGCCATTACCAAATGGAGGTCTATGAAGCTCTGGCTTCCGGACCGGCGCGTCCGTAGTGTGTGGAAGCCAGATACTTCGCGGCTGTGTTTCCTTAAACTATCTTCGATAACTGCCTGTTGTGAAGTAGGTAGCGTTTCATCAAGCAGTCCAGATATCGGCTTGCGAATAGTATTAAAAGCTACCTTCAGGATGTAGATAGCAACTCCAATAGCAATTACAGGGTCGATAATATTGAGTCCGGTGAATTGCACTATTGCCAATCCTGCCAATACTGCTGAGGCGGAGTAAACATCAGTGGCAATATTGTGGGCATTAGCTTCTAGAGCTACAGAGCTACTGATTCGGGATACACTTAGTAGATGTCGAGATAGGAAGATACTGACCACTATGGAAACTGCCATCATAGCTATCCCAGCTTCGGCTAGTTCAATGCTAGAGCCTTTTATTATCCGTCCTATTGCTGAATAGATTATCACTCCGCCAGCGATAAAGATGAGAATTCCCTGCACAATGCCAGCAATGTCCTCTACTTTACCATGACCATACGGATGTTCTGCATCAGCTGGCTTGGCTGCGATGCGAATAGCAGAGAAGGTTATTATTCCAGCGAACAAATCTAATAAGCTGTCGGCTGCCTGAGCCAGTATACTGATACTGCCGGTCCGCCAGCCAACGAGCACCTTAAATATTATTAAACTGACGACTACACCAATCAGCAGCTTGGTGGCTCCGGCCTTGGTCGAAAACATTTTTTGCTCTCCTGCGCTCCCTGCTATAAAAGTCCAGGGAACTAGAAGTTTACAGCGATATTTTGACTAAGACAACTATTATATAGTGGTGATTTGTTTACCAACACCTTACTATTTATGAGTAAGAAACGATTAATTAAGGAGTACCGACCGGAACTAGAAGAGCCTTCAGTAAATAGGTTAAACTAGCGGATTATGGATGACCCTGTGGGCAATGATACCGGTAAAAGCGTGGTACTTCTTGTCGCTACGATAACGTCCTTTCTCTTTCCTTTCATAGGCTCCTCTGTTAATATTGCCCTTCCTGCAATCGGAAGAGAGCTATCATTGGGTGCAGTCACCTTAGGATGGGTTGCTACCGCATACCTACTATCCTCGGCAGCCTTCCTTGTTCCCTTCGGCAGAATAGCCGATATATATGGCAGGAAGAAGATTTTCATCTGTGGCATAGTCATCACCACGCTCTCATCTCTCTTTTCGGGAATGGCAAACTCCTCCACTATGCTTATTTCTTGTCGAGTTTTCCAGGGAGTCGGCAGTGCCATGCTTGCCGGAACTGCAGTAGCATTGCTTACCACGGTATTTCCCGCCAGCGAGAGAGGAAAAGCCCTGGGAATAAATGTCGCAGCAACCTATATTGGCCTTTCCCTGGGCCCGGTCTTGGGAGGGAGTCTGACGCAACATCTTGGTTGGAGGAGTATCTTTTTCCTGAGTGCACTCTTAGGATTGGCGGTTATCGGCGTCGTTTTATGGAAACTAAAAGGTGAGTGGACTGGGGCAAAGGGAGAGAGATTTGATTTTGTCGGCTCTGTAATCTACATCCTTGGGCTTGTAGCGCTGGTATACGGTTTCACTCTCCTACCAGCGATGTCAGGAGTGGGGTTGATTATCGGAGGTGCTATCGGGCTTGCAGCATTTACCAAGTGGGAGATGAGAACAAGAAGCCCGGTCCTGGATATAAACCTCTTCAGAAATAGCAAAGCCTTTGCCTTTTCCAACCTGGCAGCGTTGATCAATTACAGCGCCACATTCGCTGTGTCTTTCCTTATGAGCCTTTATTTACAGT
>JAGHCA010000001.1 GCA_021160725.1 Dehalococcoidia bacterium
AATCTAAATAGAGGAAAACAGGGGCTCAGCTTCTCGAGTCGGTATATATTCAGGCCCCTTAGTTTGACTCAGGCTAATTGCGTTTACTGGACATTGGGATGCACAGAGACCACATCCAAAGCACTTCTCCTCATCTATAACCGGCTTTGAATTCACCATTTTAATCGTCCCAAAGTTACACCGATCAATACACAAACCACATTCATTACAGAGCCCCGAGTCAACAACTGCTCTATAACGAGTTTTTACAGTCGCATATTTCTTGCCCGAAATGATTTGCGCTCTTAAATAGACACAGCAACATGCGCAGCAGTTGCATATCCACGACACGCCAAGTGAACCGTTGCCTACTTGGTGAATTAAACCAGCATCTTCACACTGATTGAAAAGGGATAAGGCCTCTTCTCTGGTCAACTCCCTTCCAACTCCCCTCTCCAACACGTATTTGGCGGCTCCATTCAAGGTGATGCATGTCTCCACTGGGTTGTCACACCTTCGATTTGTTATTCTACAGGGGCAACGCATAACTGCAATCGTTTCAGCTTTTTCCAGTAGCCCCGACACTTTTTCGTAGGGCAGAATTTCTGCTCCTGGCTCTATTGCCTCGTGGACGGGAATTACTCTGGCTTCATAGCCTTCCACATCGAAATCACGGGAGACTTCCTCATCGTACATGCGCGCCCACAGGTCAAAAAATTCCTCTCCAAACTGTTCAACCCGATTGTTTACCGTTATTGCATCTCTAAGGTTGGTGATCAAGGTATATCTTCGTTTACCTTCCACGAGGTCATAGAAAATAAAGCCTTTCTGAAATAACTCTCCCAAGATAGATTGAACACTGGATACATCCATACACAACTTGCCAGCAACTTCCTCCGCAGTCCCTGGAAGAGAAAGAAGAAGCGATGCTTCTCGCTCAGTAAGGCATTTCTCTAAAATTCTGGGAAGATACCTGGACTCAGGGAATCCGTAGGCTTCAGAGAGTCGGTGATAACTATCCTCCATCGTGCACCGTGATTCTTATTTATATTCTGTTTGCCATTCGCTTTCATCCCATCCCTAATTCCACATATATCTACGATGATGATAAAATCACTTTCTATTTCCCCAATATGTCATTCTCGGCATCTTTCAGAATCTGCTGTATCTCCTTATCCACATTATCCTTGAACGGAAGCGGTGTGTGAGAAGCAAGTATCTCCTCAACTTTCGCTTTCGCCCTCTCAATGTAAGAACCCTTAGCCGCTGGATCGAGAACAAAGGTATCTGAGAATTGTCGGCTCCATATTTCTCGCTTGAAATGCTTTAGTGTATGTGCCTTATCCAAAAAGTGACCTCCAGGGCCAACTTCACATATAACATCCATTGCTAAAGTATCGTTATTTATCTCAAATTGGCGCAAATAGGCATGGGCATGCTTACAAACTTCAGCATCGAGGATTAGCTGGTCTAGCGAGGCACTGAGCGCCCGATCACAGGATCCGAGCCAGGCAGAAAGGTCTGTGCGGCTCATGAAAGCCATAGCAACTCTCAGTACATTACGTTCGAAAGATGGTATATCAGAAACTACTTCCTCTAAGGAAATATCTGCTACCAGGCTGGGAATTTCATAAAATCGCGTCATTTGAGCAGCTCCAACAGAAAGTAATGGGTACTCAGGTGCTTTATAACTGATTTCGCCAGTTTTCATATCCGCCGGCGCCGCTTCCGAAGTATAAATCAACGGAGCGCCGGGATTGGCATACTCAACCATGACAAGAGCAGCTAGCTCTTCAGCATTTCCCACCGCCAGAGTGCCAGCCAGCGTTACTGGAGCAGTGGTGCCGCCCAAAACCATGGTCATGGGTGAGATGGGAATCCCTGCCCTCGCCAATACAACCATCGCCTCCGATGAATCTTTTTCAAACGTCAGCGGCGCCACCACACAATTAACCGTGGAAAAAATAGGCCTTTTCTTGAGCTCTGCCTCACCCCCCACAATGGTGGTTGCTAGCCTGATTTGCCACTGTGCTGTTTTCTCGGTCACACAGGAACATTGAATATGCTTGCGGTTGTTTCTCAAGGCAATAGCTGCCGCGTGAAGCTCTTGGAGTGGCGGTGGCAGGTCGTTGGGAATTACAATGGGCCAGAAGTAATCGAGTGTTTCAAGATAGTCGCCTACTATAGCAAAATCTCTCAGGTCGGATGACGTTGACTGTCTTCTCTCTTTAGTCTCAAGATTTGTTGTTATAAATGGTGAGAAACCACTTGTTGCTATAAAGGGAAACTCACCTCCGGGAATCTTCAGGTCACACTTCGGGTCTCTTGCCCCCAGGATTATCTCCCTCGGCGCTCTCCTGGCCGCCTCTTCTACCATAGGCTTTGGAATCTTTACAATCTCACCATCTACCTCAGCTCCATTATCAGCAAGCAGCTTCCTCACCTTCTCGCTGAGAACCTTAACTCCGGTCTCCTTTAAAATCCGCAGGCTCGCCTCATGAATTTGCTCTACTTCACTATCAGATAAAAAGGTTAAAACCCCCCTCATTTACTTGAACCCTCCTTTTTGTAGTCGATCCGATTGTATCATATGTTCACTTGCCTAATGAACTGAACAATTTGATGGAAATAAATCCGCGCCTTACAATCACCACAAGCACAGCTTTAGCCTCGCCCTGCGAGTCCGAAAACACGCAGCAGTAATATCTAAGGCTGCCAGGAATCCTTCACTGTCAGCCCTCACTTCTTAACCAGTTCCCTAGCCTTACCCACGGCAGAAGGAGCATCAGGTGCATATCCATCAGCCCCTATCTTATCGGCAAATTCTTGCGTCACCGACGCTCCTCCAATCATCACCTTGGCCTTTAATC
>JAGHCA010000028.1 GCA_021160725.1 Dehalococcoidia bacterium
AGATTGTACAGGCAGTTTATTCTGAAAATGCAATCAAGAGCGCATTAGAGGGTCTATTGGAAGAAACTAATTTTTGACAACAGGCCATAAAAGATGCATAATCCTGCTTTGATTTTGGTCAAGTTTGATAGCACCACAGAAAGGTAGCAATAATTAAGAAGTGCAGCGAGTTTTTTTCATTTCTCTCTGGTTTGTTGCCGTTATTCGTATTGGCTCACTTTAGCCATCATCTGATGATAGCGTTGCTTCCCCCTTTGCTCCCCTTTATCCGCCGTGATTTTCTTCTCTCGTACACCCGGGCAGGAGGATTGGTCTCTGCCTATAGTATTGCCTATGGCATCAGCCAGCTGCCCGGGGGCATAGCTGCTGACCGCCTCGGCTCCAGGGTCTTGCTTACCATCGGCGTGGCTGGGGTGGGTGCTGTCGGTCTTCTGATTGGGTTTTCCCCGAACTATGTCATTATGGCGCTTTTATTGGTTGTCATGGGTCTATTGGGGGGTGGTTACCATCCCTCGGCATCACCTCTGGTCTCTGCTTCGGTTAAACCGGAGCATCGAGGAAGAGCACTGGGAATCCATCAGATAGGCGGCACCGCGAGCTTCTTTGTAGCGCCACTTATTGCTGCAGGCGTTGCCAGTACTCTGGGCTGGCGGGGTACATTTACCGCCGTCGCCATCCCGACTCTGTCTTTCGGCGTTATATTGTACCTGCTCCTGGGTAGGATGGGCTATGCTAGTAATGACCGTGGTAAGGAAGCCAGGACTTCGGTGATGGAGTTATCTAAGCCGACTGACCTGGTCCGGCTGTCGGCAGTTATTGCCATTGGCGCTGCCAGCTGGGTGCTGTTTCAGTCCACGTTTGCATTGATACCACTCTACACGGTTGACGTGCTCGGCGCTAGTGAGGAACAAGGCGCTGCTCTGCTGTCAATCGTCTATATTGGTGGTCTTTGGGGCAGCCCTCTGGGAGGTTATCTGTCTGACCGCGTGGGGAGGGTTCCAGTGATAATCGCCATTGGACTTATCTCGGGACCTGTGATTTATCTGTTAAATCACGTGTCCTTTGGCGTGAATCTTCATGTTGTTCTGCTGCTTATGGGCACCGTTATGCACGCGGGCGGACCGGTAGTAGAGTCCTATATCATTAGCCATGTTTCTGGGCAAAGACGTTCTACTGTGCTTGGCCTTTATTATGCAGTTAGCCGTGGTGGACCAGCGATAGCGCTATTACTCGGTTATCTGGCTGACACTTATAACTTTTTTATCACGCTATCCAGCGTGTCGATTGCCATGCTGGTTGTTGCCATTGTCGGCACGATTTTGCTCAAGGGGAAGCGGTTATAATTGCCGAATACCTGTGATGGTGGGATTGGTGTTGCTTTGGCGACTGACAGGTACACTGTCCTTGTTTAAGAGATTGAGGTGTGTTAAACTTCAACATCCTCAATGTATAATGAAAGGGGCTTATGACATGAAGCCTTATGAGGAACTGGCTAGAGAGCAAGCGAATAGAGAGAACACCCTCTTATCTAAGCTAATGGGGGAGGTGGGGATAGAGGAATTGAATGACTTTGAAGTCGGGCTGGGCGAGCAGCAAAGTGAAATTTTGTTCAAGATAACTACCGAGATAGAAGATACTGAAAATGCTTTGAATCAGGTTGAGCAACTTGCTCAGAGACTTAAGAGACATTTAGGGCGGTTAAAAAAACTGCAACGAACTCTCTCTGAGTAAGGGGCAAGTCACGCATAATATAGCGCAATGCAGTCTGAACCGGAAGTAACAGTTAGGCTTCGTTTTGCGCCCAGTCCTACAGGGTATCCGCATTTAGGTAATATCAGGACTGCCTTATTTAACTGGCTTTTTGCCCGCCATCATAACGGTAAGTTTATCTTGCGAATTGAAGATACGGATGTTACCCGTAGGGTAGAAGGTGCAGTGGAGACAATATTGGATAGTCTACGCTGGCTGGGATTAAACTGGGATGAAGGCCCCTACTTCCAATCGCAACGATTACCCATTTACCGTGAAATTGTCCATAAGTTGCTCGATGAGGGTCAGGTTTATTTGTGCTACTGTTCTCCACAGCGATTAGAGAAGATGCGCCAAGAACAGATAAAACGCAAACAGCCACCGAAATATGATCGCCGTTGCCGTGATTTAACACAACGTGAAAGAACTCAGCTAGAAGCAATGGGTGTTACTCCCGTGATTCGCTTTAAAACACCTCTTGCAGGCGAAACTACTTTCCTTGACCTAATTCATGGGCTGGTGACTTTTAAGAATGATACATTAGACGACTTTATTCTGCTCAAATCCGATGGCTACCCCACGTATCACCTGGCCAATGTAATAGATGATCATTTAATGGCTATTTCACATGTACTCAGAGCTGATGAATGGCTTTCCAGCACTCCTCGCCATGTTTTACTTTACCAAGCTCTGAACTGGCAAGCTCCTCAATTTGCTCATTTGCCCATGATACTGGGACCTGACCGTGCCAAGCTGTCCAAAAGACATGGTGCTACCACTATAACCGAATATCAAAAGCAGGGATACCTGGCAGATGCGATGGTTAATTTCTTAGCGCTATTAGGCTGGTCGCTTGATGACCACACTGAGCTGCTATCCCGTGAAGACTTAATAAAGCACTTCTCACTGGAAAGGGTAGGTAAAACGGCGGCCATCTTCAACAAGGATAAGCTAGAGTGGATGAATGGGGTTTATTTGCGTGCACTGAGTCTGGGTGAATTTGTCCAGCAAGCCATGCCCTTTTTAGATAGAGATTTGCCGGAAACGGTAAAACGCCCATTGGATAATGATTACGTTAGCCAGGTTCTATCGCTCATTCAAGAGCGAGCTAAAACCTTGGCCGATGTTCCTCAGCTTGCTAGCTTCTTCTTTGATGATGTGCAATATGATGCAGGGTTACTTTTGAGTAAAAAACGGGATGCTAAATCGGCTGCTAAGGCTATGACGATTGCTTCGCAGAAGTTGGAAGAGATAACGACCTGGGATGCCACTACGATTGAGGATGTGTTGCGTCCACTGGCTACAAAACTAAACTTAAGCACGGGAGAATTGTTCGGCTTGTTAAGAATAGCTATTACAGGTCGGACTGCAGCCCCACCATTATTTCAGACCATGGCGATATTAGGAAAAGGGAAATGCTTAGAACGAATAAATAAAGCATTGCAACTACTATCCGGCTTGTGTTAACCGTCATACCATATGTTCCCTCATATAGGAACTTTAAAGAAGTTTTCATTCTTGTCTGGTCTGTGAGATAGTCATAAATTTGAAATCGATGCTTTAGATGTTCCAAAGGTATTGACAAGGTTTGCTTCTTGGAGTAACAATATAAGTGGAACGAAATTAAAAGGAGGACATAATGGCGACGGCTTATTGTATGAAGTGTAGGAAAAAAGTAGAGATAAAAAATCCGAGCCAGGTTGTGCTCAAGAACCGCAGACCAGCGACACGGGGCACTTGTCCTATCTGTGGCACAAAAGTATTCAGAATAGGTAAAGCGTAAATACCTATAGCTGACGTTACGCTGTTATAAGAACTACGATCTGCCAGTAACGTTTCTTGTGTTTGTTTGAGGTCCACGGGCAAGCGGGCATCGATCTACGTGGAATATTTACTCCCGGGGAGATTGACGCTTTTTTGAGAATAGTCTCAAAAAGTATAGGTCACAGAGATTGTTATCTCTGGCGGTCTAGTGTTGGTGGCTTCTTTGCCTGCTTATTTTAAAAGTTATATCAGAAAATTGCTGAACTTCTTGTTGAAGGGATTTACATTCTCTCAATAAGGGTGTACTGATAGCATCTACGTGTTCCCGGGTTATTAATGAGGGAGAAGTATCAAACTTCTCCAATGGGATTTTGTCTTCAGTAATCAGTAAGGGGCAGTGACAGCAATACTGTATAATTTGATGCTGTTTTCTTTACCAAGAGATGACTGTTCCCGTAATGCATTTGTATCTTTCAAGGGCTTGAGTGATAGCTTTGATGTTGACGGATTCCTTAATTTCATTGGCATATGCATTGTATTGGGACTGAAAGACTTTTCATTCACCATGACTTAGGTTAAACTTAGCACATATGGCTCAGGTATATAATCCTCAGGAAATCGAAAAGAAATGGCAACAGAGATGGGCGGCTGATCATATTTATGAGGTAGATGAGGATAACAGACGCCCGAAATTTTATGCCCTGACTATGTTTCCCTACACCTCGGGAGACCTTCACATCGGCCATTGGTACGCCATGGCGCCCTCAGATGTCTACGCAAGATTCAAAAGGATGCAGGGCTATAATGTACTTCACCCTATGGGCTTTGATGCATTTGGCTTACCGGCAGAAAATGCTGCCATCAACCATGGAATTCATCCCTATGATTGGACGATGCAAAATATAGAGAATATGCGTCGGCAGCTCAAGAGCATGGGAGCAATATACGACTGGAACCGTGAAGTAATTACTTGCCTGCCGGATTACTATAAATGGACTCAGTGGTTTTTCCTCAAATTTTATCATGCTGGTCTAGCCTATCGGGCTAAAGCGCCTGTTAATTGGTGTCCTAAATGTCAGACGGTGCTGGCTAATGAACAAGTGGTAGGGGAGGGCATTTGTGAGAGGTGTGGCACACTAGTGACTAAAAAAGACTTGGAGCAATGGTTCTTCAGAATTACTAAATATGCTGAGGAACTGCTCGATCATAGTCATCTGGATTGGCCTGAACGCATAAAGACAATGCAGAGAAATTGGGTGGGTAAGAGTGAGGGGGCTGAAATTTCCTTCTGGCTGGAGCATGAGGGTATAGAGCAAAAGTGCATAAAGGTGTTTACCACCCGCCCCGATACTATTTTTGGAGTGACTTTCCTCCTACTAGCTCCAGAGCATCCTTTAGTTTCTCAATTGACTGCCCTGGAACGTAAAGCTGAAGTGGAAGAATATATTGCTTGGTGTCGACGGCAAACTGAATATGACCGGCTTTCACTGGGCAGGGAGAAAACAGGAGTTTTTCTGGGAAGTTATGTTCTCAATCCTCTGAATGGGGAGAGAGTCCCTATCTGGATTACTGATTATGTATTGCCAACTTATGGCACCGGGGCAGTGATGGCAGTGCCTGCCCATGATGAACGGGATCTGGAATTTGCCAGAAAATTTAAGCTACCAGTGCGTGTCGTTATTGCTCCTCCGGATTGGTCGGGCGAGGAATTGACGGAGCCATATACCGAAGCAGGTACGATGGTGAATTCCGGGGAGTTTAGCGGTTTACCTAGTGAACGAGGATATGAGGCAATCTGTGCGCTATTGGAAGAAAAGAAGTGGGGAAAGCGAACGGTTATTTATCGCCTTCGCGATTGGCTTATCTCCCGACAGCGATATTGGGGAGCACCCATCCCTATAATTTATTGTGATAAGTGTGGCATAGTTCCTGTACCTGAGGATGATTTGCCTGTTCTGCTTCCCCCCGATGCGGAATTTAAACCTAGTGGTGAATCTCCTCTGAAATATTGCCAGGCATTCGTTAATACCACCTGCCCTAAATGTTCTGGGCCGGCACGCCGGGAAACTGACACCATGGACACTTTTATGTGTTCTTCCTGGTATTTCTTGAGATATACTAGCCCGGAAACTAGAGATGCTCCTTTTGATGCTGCCAAAGTGAAATTTTGGTTGCCTGTGGATTTGTATACTGGAGGTGCTGAGCACGCAGTTATGCATCTCTTCTATGCTCGTTTTTTCATTAAAGCATTGAGGGACATAGGCTTGGTTGACTTCGATGAACCCTTTGCTCGTCTATTTAATCAGGGCACTATAATTTATCGTGGTGATAAGATGAGCAAATCTAGGGGCAATGTGATTGCCCCCGACGAATATGTGACTGAATTAGGAGCTGATGCCGTTCGCGGGTATCTCATGTTTGTTGGTCCTTGGGAGTTAGGGGGGGAATGGAATGATAGTGGTATTGTAGGCATCAGTCGCTGGTTGAATCGGGTGTGGAACTTAGTAACAACAAACTATACCCCGGTTTGTCGGGATGTCATTGGCCCTGAGGATGAGAAGGAATTCCTCCACATAATCCATAAGACTATTAAAAAGGTGACTGCTGATTTGGGGAAATTCCGCTTCAATACTATGCTGGCTAGCCTTATGGAGTTCACAAACTATCTATCTAAGGTTAAGGAGAGCGGAGTAGTCTCAGATTCCTTGTGGCGAGAGGCTATCAATTATTTTCTGCTTCTCTTAGCCCCTACTGCTCCTCATCTTGCCGAGGAATTGTGGGCCAGGAGCGGGCGCCCTTATAGTATTCATAATCAGGCATGGCCCGAATATGACAACGAGCTGGCTCGGGAAGAAGAAATTACCCTGATCATTCAGGTAAATGGGAAGCTTCGTGATAAGGTGGTTGTACCTGCTTCCATAAGTGAAGCCGAAGCTAAAGAGTTGGCGCTAGGCAGGAAGCGAATACAGACTTATATTGATGGCAAAAAGCTAATCAATGTTATTTATGTTCCTAAACGCGTGGTGAACATTGTACTAGCCCCGATGCAGCCGGAATAATGAGAATGCGACGGAGCCTGGCAGAAAAATAATGAAGATAGCTTTTATTGGTGGTGGAGCTATGGGCGAGGCGATGGTCAAGTGCCTGTTGACCGGGAAGGTAGCTGCACCACAAGATATAGTAGTTAGTGATGTTAGTCGCTTGCGGTGTGAATTATTAAGCAGGGAATATGGGGTTGGCGTGTTAGCTGATAATAGGAGAGCTGTGGAAAATGCCGACCTGATTATTCTGGCAGTGAAACCTCAGAACTTACCGAGAATAATGGGAG
>JAGHCA010000104.1 GCA_021160725.1 Dehalococcoidia bacterium
CGATTGGTCGTTGAGCAAAAGGCCGATGTGGGCTTAGCCACCGATGGAGATGCTGACCGTATTGGCATAATAGATGAAAGAGGACAGTTTTTAACTCAGCATCAAGTCTTTGCCTTGCTCTGTCTCTATTTATTGGAAGTTTGTGGTGAGCGTGGCGCCGTGATAAAGACACTAACTTCCACCACTATGCTTTCCCGTCTAGGGGATATTTTTAATGTGCCTGTTTATGAAACGCCGGTGGGTTTTAAGTATGTCGCTCCACTAATGATGAAAACAAATGCCATTATTGGTGGAGAAGAGAGTGGGGGTTATGGCTTTCGTGGTCATGTGCCAGAAAGAGATGCCATATTGGCAGGGCTTTACTTCCTCGATTTTATGGTAAAAACAGGAAAAACACCGTCTCAGCTTCTGGATTACCTTTACAGTAAAGTTGGACCTCACTACTATGACCGCAGGGATTTTCATATCTCCCCAGCGAAGCGTCAGGCAATCTTGGGTCGACTGAAGTCCACCTCGCCGGATACCATAGCCGGTTCACAAGTGACCAAAATAGATACCACCGATGGGTTTCGATTCTTCCTTGACGATACATCCTGGCTGCTCATCCGTTTTTCGGGCACAGAACCCCTGGTACGTATCTACTCCGAATCTGAAAGCTTGGAAAGGGTAGAGGTGCTACTGGACGAGGGCAGAAAGCTGGTAGGCCTTTAAGGTAACCCAGCACAAATCTAAAAGCGCCTAAAATCCCACGGTTTCTTTTTTAAGCCATCTTTCTTAAGAAACCGTGATGAGACAAAAATCCTAACAATATTTGACACAATCGCGATACCAACAACCCAGAATAGTGGTGTTGTATAGGTGCCACCGAAAAACTCAACAATTCTTTTTGTCATTGAGGCATAATCAGAAATGAAGAAGTTCACTATTGCTAGTATGCCTAGCACGACGATGAGGAATGACCAAAGGCCGTATGCAATTGGATTTACATCTGTTAGTTCCGAAATGAGTTCTGATGATGGTTGTTGCTTGTGGATGCTGATTAGTCTTGGCAATAGAAATGGCCATAAAAATGAGATGTAAACGATTTGAAAAAACGTAAGTGCAGCAATGATGATTCCTATTACAAAACCAAACACCCAAATGTAATTCACAAGATAGATTACAGCAAAAATATTTGAGAATACCAAAAAGCCCCTTCCGTACGGCAATGTGCCTTGTTCCCAAAAACTGCTAAGGTACCGGTGAATAACTAGCCCGATAAGTATTAAGATAAGTATGATTAAGTTCAACATATCCTTATTTTATTAAATCCTCGGTCAAATTGGTGAATGCTTTGGCAGGCTGTTCCCCAGTGTGATTGCTTGGTTTACTAGTTAACTGCCCTTGACCTCCGTAACCGACGGTAATTAATCTTCGCCTTCTCTGCTACATTCCTGGAGTTAAGCCGGCGAATTTTTCCCAAGTGGCGGAGGGAGAGGGATTCGAACCCTCGACTCCGATTACTCGGAGTAAGCGCTTAGCAGGCGCCCGCACTAGACCACTATGCGATCCCTCCACTTGCTGCGGCTTAATTATGCCATATATTGTGCGTAGCAACAAACTCTGTTGGCAGTCAAGACGTTGTTTGTCTTAGCCCACATCATTTAGCAGCGATGTTGTAAACCTGTTGTTTTGGCTTCAGCTTGGTGATATAGTGTGGGGCGGATAAGTAAATTAGTGAAACGGATGTGTCACGCAAGGGTGGATTTGTTAGGAGGCAAGTTGGGAGTAGCCGCACCACTGGTTTGGAGGTGATGCGTGGCGTGAGCATCTATAACAGGGATGCTAAGGCTCGCTTGCTCAAGTAGCATCACTTGCCACTGGCAGCTTAAACCATGGTATGTGATGCTTTGTTCTTGGGAGACCTGTATCGTAACATTTCATTCTCCTCTGCCTCGTGCCTGAGGTGTGGAAATGGGAAGACTTGATACTATGTCCGCATGTTCTTGACGACGGACCAAAAGAAATAGGGAAAAGATGGTAGGCACTGCTATTGCTCTGTTTACAGCTCTGGGCTGGGCGGTGAATAGTGTTATTGTCAAGTATATCAGCGACAAGATGGATAGCTTCTCCATCAATATATTGCAGCTATGGAGCGGCTCAATTATTCTTGTAGCGATTGTCTTTATCTCGGGGCGGGGGAATGACTATATCTACACCCCGGTGCAATCTCTGATTTTTCTGGCGATTGCTGGCCTCTTGGGGATGGCTATCGGAAATACTGTTTACGTTAAGAGCTTGAGCTTCATTGATGTGTCACGGGCATTTACTATTTCAATGTGCGCTTTTCCGATGCTTACTACAGTTGTGGCCATTTTGTTGCTGGCGGAACCCTTCACTGGGGTTAATGTGTTTGGGGCAATTTTGGTAGTGATTGGCCTCTATCTGATGGTAGTTCTTGGTAGGAGGCGAGCTGCAGCCGCCGTTGCTGGTAGTAATAGCCTAAAGGGGGTGGCCCTGGCATTCTTAGCGGCCGTATTATGGATGATGGGAACGATTGCGCTCAGGCTTGGAGCTACTGAAGTAGACGCTTTCATAGCTGCGGCCATTAGAGTCCCAATTGCAGCAATAGCGCTTACTGGTCTAAGATTTAGCCAAAAATGGAAGGAGGCACTGCAGTTTGGGAAGTACGGGTTGCGCAATGTAGGGCTGGGGGTGGCAGCCGGAGTTCTCCAGTACGGGATTGCTGCTATTGGCTATGTGGCGGCTATCCAGATGCTCGGTGCAGGAAGGGCTGTGTTGATAACAGCGGTGGCTCCTATCTTCGTGCTGCCGTTTTCTATCTTTCTACTTAAGGAGAAGCCGACGATATGGGCTATTGCTGGCGTGGTGTTTTCCGTTTTGGGTGTTATTCTGGTTAGCGCCGATTAGTCTGAAGCTGCTCTTGCTCATTTGCTCTCGTAATATTATCAATGTGGCAGCGGAATGTACCAGCGGGAGCGTCAACTTCAACTGTTTGTCCTTTTTCTTTGTCCAGGATTACTCTACCCAGCGGGGAAGCAACAGAAAGTTTACCCCTGGCTGGATTTGCCTCTCGAGGATCAACTAAGGTATAGATGAATTCTTTGCCTGAGGATAAATCGCGAAGCACCACTGTGTCTCCGACTTTTGCCCTGGATGTGTCGCGGTCTTCTTCCACCATTCTCGCTAAGTTCAGGGTTGCTTCTAGCTCCTTGATTCTCCCTTCCAAATATGACTTCTGTTCTCTCGCTGCTGCTAGAGGGGCATTTTCTCGAAAGTCCTTGTCAGCCGCTGCTCTTTGTATCTCCTCAATAACCTGGGAGCGTTGATTTTTCAGGCTGGTTAATTCTGCCTTTAATCTGGCGTAGCCTTGTGCGGTTAAAGTAGGTCGTACCTGAGAACTTTGCTGAAGGATGGCTGTTTTTGAAGAAGTTTTTCTCGCTCTGAGGTGAGGCGCTAGATTTATTTTACTGAATCCCTTTCGCCAGATGTATGTCAGAAACGATTTGAGTGGTTTGACTGCCGATGGGATAATCTGTTCACCATAGCTAGCCACATCCACAGGGTTGACGTCTTGCACCTGCCTGGACGAGCCAAGCCACCTGACAAATTTGGATATCTCTGCCTGTGTTTTGCTCCTTTCTTGCGGCGGTAAATTTGATAGAAAAGCGTTAGCTGCTTCAGCAAGCGTCGGATTGTGCTCGATGTTCTCCACTAGGATATAAATAATAGTCTAGAAAACAGGCGCTGTCAATTTACATCAACCTTAACCAAATAGTATGTCGGAGGCCCCAGAACTATCTGAAGGAATAGTATAACGATATTTAAGCCGCTGGTGTCATGTAATGGCGACATCCATATTACGAACGTTAGATGTCTCCCATGGTCAGGGCTGTAGACTCCAGGATCTGTATTCTTTCGTACTTGGTGGTATGGCAGGTTTGTCTTCCAGAATGCTTGCACCTTTAATAAATTTTTGTTTTATGAGCTTGGCACCTCTCTTGGCATATTCATCTAGATATTTTTTAGGTGATACAGCAGTCATTTCAATTGTAACTGCTCCTTTCTCAGGTATCTCTCCGTGTGCTAGCATTTGAAGCGATATCGAACACGCCACACCCACATATGTACCGTATTCCATGCAACAGGTGACAGGTTTTCCGTCAAAGAAGGGATAGGGTAACTGGCTGTGATATACGATTCTTTTGCCCATGCCATTCTTATAGCCTGTTATTTCTACTGACAATATGCACTGAGGATTAAATCCCAGTCTATCTGCCAGCTGGTAGGGGTCTTTCCACTGTTCTACAGCCTGGCGCTTTATGTGCTTCATAACAACTTCGAAGGGTGATACTTTAACCCCATTGATTTCAAGCGGTTCTGCCTCATAGACGCCGTTTTCCAGTAAAGTCCTGACAAATCGTGTCCAGCTGTAATGGAATATTCCTCTGACTATTATTCGTTTCGTCCTCTTCTGTTTTATTATAGGAACTGTGGGAAGGGTTGCTGGTTCCCAATGGGGAATGATATGTGTTTCTTGTTTGCCTATGGGCTCTGGGAAATCGAATTCCCTGGGTAGAGCAAAGGGAGGCATATTACGAACAATATTCCCGTTTTCCCAATAAATTCTCCCGTCTATTCTGGGGTCATATTCATCGACAATTGTATCGGCAAGTCCGGCAGTACTATGAGTAATTGGTCGCCACATACCCCAGTAGAGGTTAATATTATCCACCTCATCCATTTCCTCGCATCCTAACATAGCCATTTCGCAAGTAGTTGCACATCCGCCGTTTCCTATGAGGAAAGTTTTGCCCGCTTTCTCCAGAGCTGTAGAATAATATGGTATCTTCTCAAAATCCTCTATCATGTTTACGCTTACGCCACTTATACCTACTTCCCTGACCGCATCCATGAAGTTGTGTACGTAGTGATAAGGCAAGCCATCTACAACATAGTCGGCGCCCTTCAATACTTTGACTATCTCCTCTTTTTTGGATGCATCTACCCGGACATACGAGAATCTTTTATCGCCATCCATTAAATTTATAACTCGTCTTGCCGCTGCCTCGTCAAAATCTGCGACAACAATCTCATCAAAATCACTTGTTTTATGCAGGTCATATAAGCACGAAGAAGCCATAGCCCCTGCTCCGCCCAAGCAAACTACTTTCATTTGCGAACCTCCTTAACATAATATTTCCCAAATTCATCTCGCTCCAGCGGGTGCCATTGACAAATTCCGTATGAATCGTAAACCGATTCCTCGTTCTAATTAGAAAATTAGGAGATAGATACCTGTTTTGAAAGTGTTTCATTAAATTTCAAGGGAACACCCATCTCAGCCATCATCTTTAGAAATTTTATCGGGTCAAGGCATTCAGAGCTGACCAATCCCTTGTCTGTTAGTCCTTGCACGCACATCTTTGCTCCTACGATTGCTGGTAAAGCAACACCAATATTCGTTGCCCCAAATCTTCTATATATCTCCCATTGCTCCTCAGTGTATGAATATAGTGAAGCAGGCCACCATATTTTATATTTTATACTCTCCCCGGCTTTCTCACCTTTTATCTCCACCTCGCTAAATTCGGCATATGTAGGAGGAAGTTTGGCAGTTTTTTCATCTTCAGCAAGAAATGCGTTAATTGGACGAGGCGCCAATTTTAGTAACACATCTCGTGGTATAACTTTTATTCCCTTAACATCTACAGGTTCTGGATTTGCAAATCCCATCTTAATCAGGGCGCCTAACAATGGGTTAACTGTGTACTTAAACCCCACATATTTTATCCCTTTGCCTATGAAATGTGGCAATGTTATCGTTTCCTGGTGTTGATGATAGGAAATTAAAACTGATCCAACCGGGTCTGGGAAATTATGCTCTTCACAACCACTGAAGATAGGATATTTTCTATACTCCCCGTTCTCAAATACTGCAGGTTCCACTGCATAACCCCACAGTGTTCTGAAGGGAGACCATGTTGGTTCCCATCCTTTAACTACTTCCTCAGTTTTGTCTAGCAGCTTCTCTCCATCTCTAATGTGTATTTCATCTACACGGTCTAATTTATCGCAGATATATCTTGTTAATATGTTGGTGACTCCAGGGCTTTCCCCGCAGCCAACCAGAGCTGTCAAGCCGGCCTCTTTGAATTCACTATCAAATGCAAGGGGTCGATTTTCTATTATCTGCGCCAGGATATTGTCTCTGGCGCAGATATCAAGGAGGCTTGGCTCGCCAAAAGATGTATCTACATAATGAGCGCCGCTTTTTAAGGCAGCTTGCATTATGTTTTCGTTAAAAGCGGTCAATGTCAGATTGATAATAGCATCTGCTCCCCTGGCTGCCCTCTCAATATCCTCAACTTTTCCGGCATCGACCCTCGTGGTGGTAATCTTATCGCTTTTGATTTTATTCGTGACTTTGTTGGCTAAATCTAAATCTATATCGCCTAGAACTATTTCCGATACATTTTTGTCTCTGGCCAATATCGAGGCGCAGGGGCCACCTTGTGCGCCGGCTCCCACTATTAATATTTTCATGCTTTGCTCCTCCTTGTTATCTAATTCATCCTATTATTGTTTACATTTGACCAATGTGGCAAGGCAGAAAGAAACAGCATTCTCCCTGCCAGTTCGAGGATTGCGGTGTCGAGTAGGTGAAGAAAAGTACCCATGGCAAAGTATAACATTTTAGAGCGTCTTCTTGAATAAGGAATTGTGCCGGTTGTCCGATTTCAATACCAATTGTTTCACAACTTCGCCGTAGCTTACAGCTCTCTCTTTCTTCTACCTCCCTGTGTAGGATGATGTTTATGCACTCACCTGGGAATAATCGGCAAGGTGATATGCGAAGGGTGTTGCCTGTCATGGTAGATTGTTTGACTGGCTTTTATGGTCTCAGCATCCATGCCGAATTCATGCCCTGTGTTCGGATTCCTATCCCAC
>JAGHCA010000006.1 GCA_021160725.1 Dehalococcoidia bacterium
ATCCAAAGGTCGTCTGGCAGTGATACTGGTATCGAGTTGTCTTACTGAACCGGCGGCGGCGTTCCTGGGATTGGCAAAAAGAGGCAGCCCCTCTTTGGCCCTCTCTTCGTTAAGTTTTTTAAAGCCAGCTTTGGGAAGATAAACTTCGCCCCGGACTTCAAATCTAGGCGGCGCCTCTCTGGGCACTGAGAGGGGAATGCTCCTGATGGTTTTCAAGTTCTGGGTGATATCCTCACCGCGATAGCCATCTCCCCTGGTCGCTCCCGTGACGAACAAACCGTCAATATAAGTTAAGGCTACTGCCAGCCCATCAATTTTGGGCTCGCAAACAAGGTCAAACTGGCGCCCGCCCAAAAGGTTGCTTACTCTTTTATGCCAGGCTGCCAGTTCCTCATAGGAAAAAGCATTAGCCAGACTCAACAAAGGCTGGGGATGTTCGACAACTCCGAACGCTTCTACAGGTGGTGCTCCAACTCTTTGCGTCGGCGAGTCCGGGGCAACAAGCTCAGGATGCTTAGCTTCGAGCTGTTGGAGCTCTTTCATCAGCTCATCGTACTCGGCGTCGCTGATTTCAGGGCTGTCCAGCACGTAGTAGCGGTGATTGTGGTAGTTGATTAGCCCCCGTAGCTCTTCTACCCTCTGCTTGACCTTAGGTATGTCTACCATAAAGCTAATCCCTATTTATAGTATAGCAAAATCGCCAAGCTATAATAGTTCGTCCTTTCTTAATTCCTGAGTATCTGCTACAATCAGGGCACAATGAAACCAGTTGTAGTTAGATTCTTCGCTCCAGTGATTGATGCTACTGTCAATGCTCTGATGAGTGCCATTGACCAAAAAATGAAACAAGGAACAAAGGATTTCACCATTCTTATCTCGTCTCCTGGTGGCTCTGTTGTCCATGGTTTAAGCGCATATAATTATTTGAAAGGATTGCCTGTATCCATAACTACACACAATTTTGGCAGTGTGGACTCAATTGGCATTGTCCTATACTGTGCCGGTTCGAGAAGGCTATCAGTACCCCAGGCGAGATTCCTGTTTCACGGCGTTAATGTCCAATTCAGGGGGGAACAGAATTTAGACGAGAAACTGCTGGAAGAAAGATTGAAAGGGTTGAAGATTGACGTGGAGAATATTGCTAAGGTAATTGCAGCGAATACGGGTAAAAGTACTAAAGACATTACCGATGCTATGATTGAGAGGACGACTCTAAATCCGGAGGAGGCGCAATCCTGGGGACTGGTGCATGCAATTAAGTCAGAGCTTTTTGAAGCAGGAAGCGAAGTAATTGCTATACAAGCTCAGCAGCGACCAGTGACACAACAACTACAGAAGCCGTAACATCAGCCGAGAAATGTGTTCCCCGCTACTGCCTGTTTCAAACAAAATTCGTAGCTTGTTGCCTTCAGATTTCAATTCTATACTCAAGGTCATAAACGATGCTGCGCAAGCTTACAAAGGTGTAATCCCCGGAGATAGATGGAAAGAACCGTATATGTCAGCCGAGGAATTAAAAGGAGAAATTGAAGCTGGTGTTAGATTCTTTGGCTGGGTGGAAGGCGGGCGTTTGCTTGGAGTGGCAGGTATTCAAGCTCTTAAAGATACTACCTTAATCAGACATGCTTATGTACTCCCAGGATGCCAGAGGAGGGGAATTGGCACGAGGCTACTTGAATATCTCATAGACTTGGCTGAGACTCCTGAAATTTTGATAGGGACCTGGGCTGATGCCTCCTGGGCTATTCGATTCTACGAGAAACATGATTTCAAACTGGTGTCGTCCACGGAAAAGGATAGACTCTTGCGAACATATTGGAACATCCCCGAGAGGCAGATTGAAACTTCAGTTGTGCTGAGGATAACCTCTTCTTTTTAGTGATGGTGTGCTTTCTCAAGTTGTTAATAACTGGTACTTGTCCCACATGTTCACGATATCTCTACATGTTGTCTTTGCAAAACGATGTATTCTTTTCCCAGCAATCGTGTCTGAGGGCTTTACCATATACCTTTTATTCCGATATACTTTTCGTCATTAGAATTTTCCGGAGGCAAAGATGAATATTAAACAGGCCTTGGGAGATACTGCCAGCGCAATACCACATAAAGAAGCCATTGTTCTTGGTGCTCAGAGGGTTACTTATGGGGAGCTAGATGAAATTTCTGATAGAATAGCCAATGCCCTCCTGGATATGGGGATGAAAAAGGGTACCCACGTGGCTATCTTGATGTCCCATAGCCCCGAGTGGGTCATCAATTATTTTGGGGTAATCAGTGGTGGTGGTGTGGCTGTGCTGCTCAACACTGCACTTAAAGTGCCTGAACTTGATTCTTTATTGCGAGACTCCGACTCGGAAATCCTGATAACGGAGAAGAGATTTTCTCGGATGCTTTCCTCAGTTTTGCCTCATATTCCTTTGCTAAAGCACGTAATTGAGGTTGATACAGAATCTTATTCCAGGATGATAGCTAAAGGCTCTTCCGTATCACCGGATATTGATATAAAAGACGAGGACGAAGCTACTATATTCTACACCTCTGGAGTACTGGGGAAGCAAAAAGGCGTGGTACATACACATGCTTCCCTTATGGGAACTCCCCCCATAGTTTCGGCAGGCATACAACGAAAAAGAGAAGATGTCATCATAGATCTTGTTCCCTTTTCTTATCTTTATGGCTTATTCGAGGTTCTTTTTGGCTCGATTATAGTAGGCTCTACTGTCGTGCTTATCCCTAATTTCACTCCCAGAGCTGTCCTGGAGGCTGTGGAAAAGGAGAGAGGAAGCATTATCTTCGGGGTTCCTTCCATGTACAATGCGCTGGCAATGCTGCGAGATGAAATTTTGCGAGGGTATAATCTGAATTCGCTGCGGTTGGCTGTTAGCGCGGGAGCCAAGTCTTTTCCTAAGCTAATGGAAACTTTGGAAGACAAGCTTGGGTTATCCCTTTATGAGGTATACGGTCTCACGGAAGTTTCAGCTGTTTCCATAAGCACCTTTAACAACCGTAAGCTGGGGACTGTCGGCAAGCCAATTTGTCGCCTTAAGATACTGGATGACAACGGCAAGGAGGTTCCTAAGGGTGAAATGGGAGAAGCTGTATTCAATGCCCCCTGGGCGATGAAAGGATACTATAAAGCTCCTGAACTCACAGCTCAAGTCCTTAAGGATGGCTGGTTTTATACCGGAGATTTGGTCAGGATGGATGAAGAAGGCTACTTAGAATATATAGAGAAGAAGTCGTTTATAATAGTAACATCTTCTGGACTCAAAATTGGCCCGTCAGAAGTTGAATTCATGCTGATGAGCCATCCTAGCGTAGCTGAGGTAGCCTATGTAGGCATTGACGATGGTTATGGAGGACAGATACCCACGGCCTTCGTTGTGCTTAAAGAAGGGCAACATGCCACGGCTAAAGAGCTGTCCAACCTATGTTGCCAAAACCTGGCTGATTTTAAGGTTCCCAAGAGAATTAAATTTATAGATAGCATACCTAAAACTAGCTCGGGGAAGATATCCAGAAAGAAGCTCAAGGAAAGAGAGCGACTCCATAATTAACTGAAAGAGTAGCTATTAGTCTTATCTATCTTGTTATCAAGATTAGCCGTAGCATGGAAGAAGCAACATAAATTATCCGGGGTTGTTAAACGAAATCCAGTAATGTCATTCCAAGTGTAGTGAAGGATCTAATCCTGCTTATTCCAATGTTGACTAGGGCAACACTTATTGGTAACATCATGAAGTAAGCCGTGCTAGGCGGGGAGCTAGCGGTGCCCTGTACCCGAAAACCGCTATAGCGGGGCCGAATTCCTGCTTGAGGTTTGCTGCCGGGTAGATTTTGTTTTTGTGGAGCGGTGTTGATAGTCGGGTTCTATGCAACTGGGGACTATGAACCCCGTCAGGTCCGGAAGGAAGCAGCGGTAAATAGCACTTTCAGTGTGACATAGAGTTGCCTGGCTGGAGCTAGCTGGCAAGGACTGCTTCTCGGTTCAGGAATCGAGGGCAGGTGCACGGCTTACAAAAATTTGGGAGATTATGAATATATGAGAGTAAAGAAAGTATGTGTGATTGGCTCAGGAACTATGGGCGCTGGGATAGCTCAGGTATCGGCTCAAGCTGGCTATGAGACAACCATGGTTGACATAAGACAAGAGTTTCTTGACCGTGGTATGGACAAAATAAAAGCAAGCCTGGGTAAATTTGTGGAGAAAGAAAAAATTAAGCAAGAAGAGATGAAGGAAGCACTGGCGAGACTTCGCACCTCAGTTGACATGAAAGATGGCGCCAAAGATGCTGACTACGTTGTAGAGGCGGTATTTGAAAGGGCAGAAGTAAAGCTACTGATATTCGAGCAGCTTGAGGAAATTTGTCCCAAAGAAACGATTCTGGCTTCTAATACATCAGGAATACCCATAAGCCTGCTTGCCTCAGCAACCAGGCGCGCCGATAAAGTTATCGGGGCACATTTCATGAATCCTGTGCCTTTAATGAAGGGAGTGGAGATAGTGAGGTCTTTACTCACTTCCGAGGAGAGTGTCAAGGTAACCCTCGATTTTGTGAAATCTCTAGGCAAGGAACCTGTGGTAGTTAAGGACTCTCCCGGATTTGTGGCTAATAGAATCTATATGTTGACAGTGAATGAGGCGGCGAAGTTGTTAGAGGAAGGCGCAGGACGTATAGAAGATATGGATAAGTTGATGAGGCTATCTTTTAATTGGCCTATGGGGCCATTTGAATTAGCCGACCTGATTGGTATAGATGTAATTGTGGACTTGTTAGAGGGCATCTACAAGCAGACTGGATGGGAAAGGTATAAACCTACTCCGTTGTTGAAGAGGATGGTGGAAATTGGGTACACAGGCAGGAAAACAGGAAAGGGATTTTATCAATTGTTTGCGCAGGGCTAACACTTTTGTACCGGCAAGTGCTTCGCCAATTTGGCTTCAAACCGAAGAAAAGCTTAGGACAACATTTCCTTGTAGATGAATCTGTATTAGAGCGTATTCTATCTGCTGCCGAACTCGGCCCTGGGGATATTGTGGTCGAGGTAGGTCCGGGGTTGGGGATACTAACTGAGGGGCTAGCCAAACAGCATGCTAAGGTTATTGCTGTTGAACTTGATTCCAAATTAGTTGCCTTGCTGAAAAAGCGACTGGCTGCCTTTCCTAACGTCAAAATTGTCCATGCTGATATACTCAAGGTTACCCCTCAACAGCTTCTACAAAATAATTTATCTGCCTCTGAACTTGTCCGAGGTTATAAAGTTATCGCGAATCTTCCTTATTATATTACTTCACCGGTATTGCACCATTTTCTAAAGGGTGAGCTCCGACCTGTGGCAATGGTGGTTATGGTACAGAAGGAGGTCGGTGAAGCTATTGCTGCTACCCCCGGCGAGATGAGCTTGCTAAGTGTGAAAATGCAGTTTTATAGCAAGCCTGCTATTGTGTGCAATGTGGCGGCGGAAAGTTTTTATCCCCCACCGAAAGTTGAATCAGTTATTTTACGCCTGGATGTTTACCCTCAACCGCCTATAGACGTATCCGACGTTGGTGGTTTTTTTGATATAGTGATGCATGGTTTCAGCTCACCTCGCAAGCAACTACACAATTCCCTGGCACACTCTTTGGGGATGACGCCAGGCAAAGTTGCTTCATTATTGACACAAGCTGGCATAGACGCCAAACGGCGGGCGGAAACTCTAAGTCTGGAGGAGTGGAATAAGCTATGGAGAACTTTTGCTTCCTGTCATCCTGAGCGAAGCGAGGGCTCTCGAGCTTCTTCGGTCGCTGACCTCCCTCAGAGTGATATTAGGAATGAGTAATTAAGAGATTATAATGTTGACTGTTTATGCGCCGGCTAAAGTAAACCTTGTCCTTGAAGTGCTGGGCAAGTGTGATGACTATCACAAAATCTCCAGCATAGTCCAGTCAATAGACTTGTGCGATGTCCTTAATTTTCAGCCGGACGAGAAAATATGCTTTGAATGTGATGAACCCAGCTTGAAGCATGGCAATCTGGTAACACGGGCAGTCACTCTGCTTAAGAAAAGCACAAAATGTAGTCTGGGGGCACGCATCGAACTTCGCAAGCATATACCC
>JAGHCA010000037.1 GCA_021160725.1 Dehalococcoidia bacterium
GTGTGTAAATGTAAATGAGTTCGGTGAGTTTACGGGTGCGGGCAAATACCAGACTACGAATCTGCTTTTGAATAAGCTCCTTGAAAAGAAAAGCCGCCTCGCTGTTGGGGCTGCGTCGGCTGGTCTTGGTTTCATCAATGACAGGTGGATTCCAGAAAACGAAGTATTTTTCACCATGTGGGGAGCCATCTTCAACAATGGCCTCGAAAGGTAAACCGATGAGGTTTTGAGCATGCTCTTGGGGATTGGCGATAGTGGCTGAGCAGCAAATAAACTGGGGGCTAGAGCCGTAAGCAGCACAAAGTCGCCGCAATCTCTGCAGGACATTAGCTACGTGAGAGCCGAAAACACCTCGATAAATATGAGCCTCATCTATTACTACATATTTGAGATTACGAAACAGTCTAGACCACGATTGGTGGTTAGGCAAAATGCCTAAATGGAGCATGTCCGGGTTGGTAAGAACTATCCTTGCCTGTTTTCTTATGTTTGCTCTGTCATTCTGTGGTGTATCCCCGTCAAAAGCAGCTATGGTTTCTGGGGAGATTGCTTCGCCCCGACTTTGCGGGGTTTGTAATGACAGGAGACTAGCGATTTGTCTCACGCTACGTAGCTGGTCTTGGGTTAGAGCTTTCGTGGGGAAGATATAAAGAACACGGCTATCCTTATCATGTAAAAACGCATTGAGCGTGGCTAAGTGATAGCACAGGGTCTTGCCACTGGCGCTGGGTGTGGCTATTATCACATTTTTCCCAGCCAGGATGGCATTCAAGGCCTTAGCCTGGTGACTGTAAAGGGCTGATATACCCAGGGACTCTAAACATGTTTGAAGGGCAGGGTGAAGAGGGTTATCAAGTTTGCCAACCAGAGCAGCTTGCGGGGGAATGCGTTCGATATGGACGATCTGCTGGCGATAATCAGGTAAGTTAACAAGGTGATGAAGAAAGGCAGCTGCATCCATCTGTATTAACCTCGAAAGGTCTTGTAGCTCTCTTGTCCTCCCTAAGACTTGGTTCTAAATCTAATCAAGTCTCCAAGGAAATAGCAAGGATTGAAAGTTTTTGGTAGCACCAGCAGTTATTCTTCGCCCCAATAGGTCAAGGCGAGGGATGATAAAATATATAGTCACGATGTTTTCGTGGGTGGTTTAGGTAAGGGTTTCTATTTCTGACCCCAATAGCTCTACATCGGGGTAGTTCTGGGCTATGAATTTCACCGCATTGGACAAAATTTCGTCAGTATGCCTTCTGTGGTTGCTAACACAAGCTATGCCTAAGGTGGCTATTTGCCATAAACCTTGATTGTCTACCTCAGCTACAGAAACATTGAACCTGTTTCGTAGCCGTGTGGTAATAGATTTAATTATCTGTCTCTTCCCTTTTAGTGAATGGTTCTCGGGAAGGCGAAGCTCGATTTGGCACATACTGACATGCATTGCAGGTCTCTCCTTGCTTCACACAATATTCTTCTTCTGAAGCTGTTTGGTTTTTGGTTTCCGTATTCTTTAAACAGTCTCTTTTCCCTCTGGGAAGAGATTAGGTGGCAGTCATAAGCCCTTTTTAATGATATAAACGACAAGGTCAGCCAGGCGGCAGCTATAGCCCCACTCATTGTCATACCAGGCTAGCACTTTTATAAAGTTGTCATCAATGACCATGGTGCTCAGGGCATCGAAGATAGCACTGGCTGGATTGCCCTTAAAATCTGAGCTAACCAGCGGCTTGTCACAGTATTCCAGGATTCCCTTCATCTCGCCGTTAGCAGCCTTACGAAAGGCATCGTTAATTTCTTCAGCACTTGCCTTTTTATTCAGGTCGGCGACGAAATCAACGATGGATACCACTGAAGTGGGTACCCTGAGGGCAATACCATGTAACTTCCCCTGAAGTTCAGGGATTACTAAGCCTACAACCTTAGCAGCTCCGGTAGTAGTCGGGATGATGTTGGTCGCAGCAGCTCTAGCCCGACGTAGGTCGCGGTGAAACACATCCAGTATTTTTTGGTCGTTAGTGTAGGAGTGGACTGTGGTCATGAGTCCGTGAACGATGCCAAAGTTTTGGTTTAGCACCTTGACAACCGGGGCAATACAATTGGTGGTGCAGGAGCCGTTGGATATAATGCGGTGCTTGCTCGGGTCATATTTGTCTTCGTTGACGCCGAGGACAATGGATATATCCTCTTCTTTAGCTGGTGCGGAGATAATTACTTTCTTAGCACCGCCTTGAAGATGAGCAGCAGCCTTGCTTGCTTGAGTGAAAAGCCCGGTAGATTCAATTACAATGTCCACTCCGTAGTCTCGCCAGGGAATTTTCCCCGGATCACGCTCGGCTAATACCTTTATCTCTCTGCCGTCCACTATGATGCAATCATCTTTAGCTTCCACCTTGCCGGGATAGATACCATAGTTGCTATCATACTTAAAAAGATGAGCATTAGTTTTAGCATCGGTAAGATCATTCACTGCCACTGCCACTGCTTTATCACCACAACGCTGGATAATTGCCTTCAGTGCCAACCTGCCAATACGCCCGAAGCCATTGATTCCTACTTTTGTTGCCATTTTTGTCTCCTCCTTTTCATTTAATTTTTACCTGTATCTTGTTCCTTTCCCTTCAAAAGGGAGGGTAGGTGAGGTTAGTCCTTAGCTAAGTATAAAGAAGCACCATCCATATCGACATTGCTCACCCTGTCTTCTTTCATCAAGAGCTTAAGATGGGCAATAGATTCGGTGATAGCCATTCGCTTGTCCCAGGCTGATAAGTCCCGAAAAGCAGTACTTCCTCCATTGACCATCCATGGAATTTGCTGAGCTATCTCGTAGGCTGTCTTCAAACCGTCATGCAGAGATCTCATGATGGCTCTCTTCCTCTCCTCGTGATGCTGCAGTATCTTTTCTATTCTCAGCCCTAAGGCATTGAACACCGGCCCATGTCCTGGGAGAATAAAATGAACCTTGAGGCGCTCTAATTTTTCAAGGGAAGAAATATAGTCGCCCAAGGGGTTATCGCCAGATTGGGGATTGAAGCCCACGTGGGGATTGGTATCATATAAGACATGGTCACCGGTGAGAATAAACTTTCGGTCTTGTTCATAAAGGCAGATATGGCCTGGCGAGTGCCCTGGCGTCCATAACACCTCAAATGTGAAAGAGTCATTGGAAATTGTATCGCCATCCTCTAATTTTACGTCGGGCGTAGCTGGAGTGACATATTTATTCATCCATAACGAAGCATCTATTAACTGGGGTAGCTCATCGTCAGGAACGCCATTCTGCTGAAGCATCACTGTAATCTTCTTAACTAGGTCATTGAAATCCTTGTATCTGGGGAGGATAATATCCGCATCAATTCTGTGAATGGCTAGCTGTGCGCCACAAATTTGTTTTATCTTGCTTGAAAGCCCATAATGATCGGGATGTATATGTGTTATAACCACTGTCTTGATGTCTCGAAGCTTGAGATTGGCTGCTCTTATCCCTTCTTGGAGAGCCCAGAGGGATTCCTGGCTATCCCAGCCGCTATCAACCAGTATATGACCATGACCGTTGCTGCTTTCAATTACATAAGCGTTAGTAGTCCATGAGGCATTTCCAGGGGCAGGAATTTTTATTTGGTGAACGCCGTTTAATACCTGCATTATTTCACTCTCTCCAGATTGTAGAATGCTTCTTTGCCGGGATATTGTGCTGCCCCTCCCAATTCCTCCTCTATCTTCAGTAGGCGGTTATATTTAGCCAGTCTCTCAGAACGACAAGGGGCACCAGTTTTGATGAATCCGGCATTGCTAGCTACTGCTAGGTCGGCGATAGTGGTATCCTCGGTCTCACCAGATCTGTGGCTGATAATGGTTGTCCACCCATTCTGCTGAGCCTTTTTGATAACAGCCAGGGTTTCACTGAGTGTGCCTATCTGATTTGGCTTAATGAGGATTGAGTTGGAGGCTTTCTGGGCGATACCCTTTTCCAGTCGCTCCATGTTGGTAGCATAAAGGTCATCTCCGACAATTTGAGTGTGCTTTCCTATTTGAGCCGTGAGCAGTGACCAGCTTGTCCAATCATCTTCATCCAGGCCGTCCTCGACGCTGATGATAGGGTAATCGGAGATTAATTTGACATAATAGTTAATCATCTCTGTGGAGCTGAGGGTAATCCCTTCTCGGGATAGGATATATTTCCCATGAGCAGTATGATGCTTCTCTCCATTGTAGAATTCACTGGCGGCAGGATCCAGGGCAATAAATAAGTCCTGGCCAGCTTTATAGCCTGCTCTGTCAATGGCTGCTAGTATCAGCTCCAGTGCATCTTTATTAGAGGAGAGTTGGGGAGCAAAGCCACCTTCGTCCCCTACGTTGGTGTTTGACCCTTTGTCTTTAATCACCTTGCGCAAGGAATGATACACTTCACTAGCTATTTGCATGGCTTTATGAAAACTGGCAGCGCCCGCTGGCACTATCATAAATTCCTGAAAGTCAACGGAGTTCGAGGCATGCTTACCACCGTTGAGAATGTTTAACATAGGGACAGGCAGTAAGTTGGCTCCTTCTCCGCCCAAGTAACGATATAAAGGAATACCATGAAAGCTAGCACCAGCCTTGGCTGTTGCCAGAGATGTTCCCAGTATGGCATTGGCTCCCAGTCGGGATTTATTAGGAGTGCCGTCAAGTTCAATTAGTCGCTGGTCAATAGCTGCTTGCTCCAAAGCGGACATGCCTGCTATTGTTGAAGCAATCTCACCATTGACGTGCTTTATGGCTTTTAGAACGCCGAGACCCCCATATCTACTTTTATCGCTATCTCGAAGCTCTACAGCTTCATATTTCCCGGTGCTTGCTCCTGAGGGGACAGAGGCGACACCCACAGCGCCATCAACCAATACCACCTCCACCTCTATAGTAGGATTGCCCCGTGAATCGAGAATCTCTCTGGCTTTTATACTTTTTATACTTGCCGTTTCCATAGACATCCTGTAGCTAGCTTCCTGTTATTGTAGGTCATTATTCGCTCCCTGTCATTCTGAACGTAGTGAAGAATCTCATAATGCTCAGGACAGACTCCGCGAAGCGATTCCATGATTTTTATGCCTCTCAGCCAGGGCAATAGCTCTATCCACCGCCTCAGCAGCACTGTGAACTCTGATTATGGAATTATCCTCCATGCCGTCCCGGGACAGCGACCAGGTATTCAAGCCGATGACTGGGATACTACTCTTCAGGGCATACGCAATTTCGCTTAGCGTCCCGTAGCCACCGCCGATAGCAATTATTGCCTGGCCCGACTTGACCACAGCAACATTTCTGGCCTCACCCATGTCGGTAACTATGGGAATGTCTACCCAGGGGTTTGCCATACTTGCATCTTGTCCGGGTAAAATACCTACGGTCAGGCCACCTTCTGACTTAGCTCCGCGGCAGACAGCTTCCATCACACCGCCCAGACCACCGCATACTACGGTGACACCACGCTTGGCTAACAGCTCACCCACAGTTTCTGCCAGCCTAGCTTCTTTAACAGAACAGGCTGAATCTCCAATGACTGTGATGTTCATTATAATGCGCTGCCGGTATTGCTACATTTTACTTGTATTGTATATCAGCCTTGTCTTTGAGTTTCTCAATGAGAAGGGATGTAGCTTCTTGTTGCTTTTGCTGTTTCAGAAGCGCTATTATTTGCGATTCTAGTTGTTCAAATGGTGGATACTCTAATTCTGTATGTTGTTGCTTGTAATCTTCGTAGAATATCCTGGCTTCTAACTTAGTAACCTCGGGGACCTCGATTGAGTCATCCAAATAATTATTAATTGCCAACTGCCTCTGAAAATCCTGCAAGTATTCCTCATAAGAAAAGCTAGACTTAGCCAAGTCCGCCTCAAAATCTTCCATCGTTCTGTTTGTTGACGCCACGCGGGCTTCCAATTCTTGCTCTGCCTCGTCCATTGAGATGGCATAACCTTGCTGTTCAGCTTCCTGATATAGCAATGTCTCTGCTATTAGCTGCTCTAGAGCTCCCTCTTCTGATATGCGCGTTCTGTAGAATTCATATGCTTTTACCCGTTGTTTTGTCACCTCTCCTGCCGTTATCGCTTCGCCGTTTACTCTAGCTACGACCTCGCTACCCGGTGGCGCGATGGCGATAAGCAGCAACGTTGCTGTTAGAACTGCTACTGCTACTATTACAGCTATTCCTGCTATACGTTTCCTTTGCTTAAGATTTATAATTATTCTGTCTAGTTTTTTTAACATATTCTCCTCTCGGGGCTATTGAAATGCAGTATCTCCCTTGTGTTTATCATACTTATTATACCAATTGAAAAGGACAATGATAACCCCTGAATGTTAAAGCACGGTTTGGAATCGGAGAATTCGCCGCAAGGTTAGTAAAGTCAGGAGGTAGAGACTGAGCATTATCTCCCAGCCCAATCTGTAATATCAGGGTGATAAACTAAAAAAACCTCAGCCAGTGGTTAGAAA
>JAGHCA010000039.1 GCA_021160725.1 Dehalococcoidia bacterium
CATATGAACCCAGGAACACTGGTCCCGTATGTTTGCCATCTCAAAGAGATACGGATTGAGTCCAGCCTCTCTAATCGTTTCTCGAAACATAGGCTCGTGTGTCCTCGGGGTGCAAGATGCTACAATAACTCGATTGAGTTTGTGTTCCTCAATCGCCTTTTTTATTTTCTCTTGAGTATCCTGTGAACAAGTAAAAAGGTTTCTTTCAGCATGAACTACATTGGGTAGTGTCCCAGCAAACTCGGTGACCTCAGGGACATTTACATACCCGCCGATATTGATTCCACAGTGACAAATGAAAACCCCGATCCTCGGTTCCTCCCCACTGACATCTCTTTCTGGCGGATATTCTTTTCTCTTGGTTAGAGTTCCTCTTGCTGGAGCAAGTAAGGTTGAGATATCACCTGCAGCTCCGCTTGCTTGCACCACAGTCTCGGGAATATCCTTCGGTGCCGAGAGAGCTCCGCAGACAAATATTCCAGGCATCGAGGTCTCCATTGGCGAAAATGGCCTTGCCTGGCAGAATCCATAAGGGTTTAACTGGATTCCCACCTTTTTAGCGAACTCAACAAATTCCGGAGAAGACTGAAAGCCTACAGAGAGAACCACCATATTGAATTTCTCAGTCTTTACTACGCCATCCTCGGCAGCAAATTTGACTACCAGATCTCCCGTGCTATCTGCTGATTCAATGTTATAAATCTTCGACCTAACGAAGTCTATGCCGCTTTCTTTCTTGGCACGCTCATAGTATTTGTCAAAATCCTTACCATAAGTCCTGATATCCATGAAGAAAATGGTGATGTCCAGAGGAATTGTGCTATGTTCTTTAGCGATTATTGCTTCTTTAATAGCATAGGTGCAACAAACGGAGGAGCAGTAAGGTCTGTCATGACTTGGATCCCTGGAACCAACACACTGAATAAAGGCTATCTTCTGCGGTGGGGTCAAATCCGAGAGTCTGAGGAGGGTTCCTTGGAAAGGGCCAGTGGCGCTTAAGATACGTTCAAATTCAATGCTAGTCACCACATTGGGGTATTTTCTGTATCCTAGCTCATATTGAACTGAAGGATCAAAGAGGTCATAACCTGTGCTGAAAACAACAGCGCCGACATTCAAGTCAACGTATTCATCCTGCATTTCATAATTAATCGCCTTTGCAGTACAACGCGTTTCGCACTCATGGCATTCAATACAACCCTCTATCTGGGAAGCTAAGCATCTCTTAGCCTCTTCCTGTGCCTCAGAAACAGAATACCCTTGCTCTACTTCTCTAAAATTCTTAATTCGTTTTATTGGTTCTAACTCCCGCATAGGTATTCTATTTTCGGTAGGAAAACGTGATTTAAGTATGGAAACTTCTCCTGCGCTAAGTTCTTCCGGTTGTCTCTTATCTACTTTGGAAGACAACGGCTCTCCCTGTAGATATTCGTCTATGGAGAGAGCTGCTTTTTTCCCAGCCGCTATAGCCTCTATGGCTATTGAAGGCCCAGTGGTCACATCACCACCTGCGAAAATCCCTTCCACGTTGGTCGCTAAAGCTTCATCGGTTGAAATTATTCCCCTCACGGAAATTTCTATGCCCAACTCCTTAGCAAAACCAAGGGCTGGTACTTGTCCTAAAGCGGTAATAACAGTATCAGCCTCGAGCAAAAACTCCGACCCCTCAATGGGTATAGGCCGACGACGACCACTTGCATCAGGCTCGCCAAGTTCCATCTTGATGCATTCTATCTTCGAAACCTTGCCATCTTTTGTTATTATCTTTGTGGGGTTGGTTAAGAATATAAGCTCGATTCCCTCTTCTTCTGCACCCTTAACTTCAGCAGAGGTGGCTGGCATTTCAGTTCGAGAACGTCGATAGATAACTTTCACTTTAGCACCCAACCGCCTCGCAACCCGAGAAGCATCAATGGCAGTATTTCCTCCACCAATTATGGCTACCTTTTGCCCTATATTAACCTTCCTGCCCATATTTATATCTCGCAGGAAGTCAATAGCATGAATTACTCCATGGGAATCTTCGCCTGGGATATTGAGCCTTTTGCTCTCGTGAGCACCTGTGGCAATGAAGATGGCTTGATAAGAATTTTTGAGCTCTTCAAGCTGGATTTCCTCTCCTATCTTGGCATTTACTTTTATCTCCACTCCTAATCTCTTGATATACTCTATCTCCTTGTTAAGAACATTCTTGGGTAGACGATACTCAGGGATTCCAAATCGAAGCATTCCGCCTGGCTCAGGCAAAGCCTCAAATATGGTTATCTCATAACCTTGAAGAGCAAGATCATGAGCTGCAGCAAGTCCTGCTGGGCCGCTTCCGACAATAGCAACCTTCTTCCCATTTCTAGTGATATCAGGCACTTCGATACTATCAATATCAATTTGGTCAGTGACAAATCTCTTCAATTCCCGAATTGCCAGGGGGTCATCGAGTTGCCCCCGGTTGCATACTTGCTCACAGGGTGCGTAACATACCCAACCACAAACAGCAGGGAGAGGATTAGTACTTCTTATAAGCTCGTACGCTTCTTTAATCCTTCCCTCAGCAATTAAGGCGATATAGCCTAAAACATTCATGTGGATAGGGCAAGCCTCTTTACAAGCTGCCTTACAAGGTCTTTCTTCTCTCTTGTCAATAACATATGTGTTGGGCACTGCTTGAAGAAAAGGAGTATAAATTGCCTTACGTTCGCGCAACCCATGGTCATATTCATTTTTCGTAACAATGGGACACCCCTCAACACATAAGCCACAGCCAGTACATTTTGCCCCATCCACAAACCTTGCCTTCTTCCTCACTGAAGCAGTGAAATTTCCTGGTTCTCCCTTGATATCCAGAACTTCAGAATAAGTTAAAAGTTCAATATTCAAGTGTCTGCCACATTCCACCAGCTTAGGTGACAAAATACACATAGAGCAATCATTGGTGGGGAAGGTCTTGTCGAGCTGAGTCATTACTCCACCAATAGAGGGAGATTTCTCCACAAGATATACATAATATCCAGACTCAGCAAGGTCTAAAGCTGTTTGAATCCCCCCTATACCCCCACCTACGACAAGAACTGCTCCTATTGTGCCATTTCCGTTTTGTTTACCCATAATAACACCTTTGCATTACAAGCTCTTCAATGCTTCCGCTGCTAGCTCGGAAGGCTTACCTTCGGTTCCTTGAGACCGTGAGCCAACAACTGCAACCACCATCTCGTGACGTAATTTTTGGCAGAAGACATCTATCTCCCTTATCTTTTTAACAAAAGAGGGGTCAACGTATCCTTCCCTAACTGCCATGTTTCTTAGAGCTTTCACGATATCGGCAAAATCAACATTCTGGGGACAGTGCGCCTGACAGTTATAACACTGAATGCAAAACCAGATAGTGTCTGAAGAAAGGACTTCCTTCCTCATTCCCAAAAGCACCTTGCGAATTATCCGACGGGGATTGAACTTCTGGTCAATATCAGCAACAGGACAGCTGGCAGTGCAGAGTCCACAAGCGAAGCACACCTTTATATTTTCTCCGCCTGGCTCACTAGCAACATCATACTTGAACTTCGTATCTAGTTCACTCAAAGCTACAGTCATTTTTCGCCTCCTTAATTCCCAATCAGGGGAGGAAACCTTATAGTAGTCCAGCAGCTTCCAGTATGTCAGGCACTTTTTCCTCCCGTCCGATAAACATAATGTGTACACCGTCACAGATTTTCTCTTCTCTCATTTGCCTTATCATACGGGCAGCTATCTCTATTCCTTTGGCAACTCCTGTTCCCTTCGGAGTTTGAGCCAATTCGTCAATGAGGTGTTGAGGGATAAAAACACCAGGGACATTGTCGTTCATATACGCAGCCATTTTGGCGCCGATGACGGGTACTATGCCACCAAGAATTTTGACCTTGTCATCCATCTTACGAACGAACTCCACAAATCTCTTCAGCTCATCAAGCTCATACACAGCCTGGGTTTGAATGAACTCCACTCCTGCCGCAAGCTTCTTCTCAACTTTGATAAGCTGAGGCTCGAGAGGGTCGGCAGAAGGTGTAGCCGTCGTTCCAATACAAAAGTCAATATTCCCATCAAGCTCATTTCCTGCCATGTCTTGGCCGGAGTTCAATGTGTGAATAAGGTGGATGAGTTGCACCGAATCAAGGTCGAACACTTGCTTTGCTTCCTTATGGTCACCAACATCAATGGAATCACCAGTAAGGCAAAGGACATTATCTACCCCTCGCGAATAAGCGAAGAGGAGATCTGCTTGGATCGCCAACCGATTCCTATCGCGGCAAGTTACTTGAAGGACTGGTTCACCACCATGTTCCTTAACCAAGAGGCAAACACCCAGAGAAGGATAGCGCATCACAGAGCTTTGATTATCTGTCACATTTAGACCATCCACCTTATCCTTGAGAAGCTCAATATGTTCTATCGCCTTTGACACATTGGAGCCTTTCACAGGCGCTGCCTCAGCTGTTACAACGAAGTCTTTTGTTTTGAGAATTTTTCTAAAAGGTGTTGCCATCATTTACCCCCTAAGCTTTTGCCGCCTGGATTCTGCCAGGTCTTTTCACCGCCCGATAATTCTTCGGTGCGTAGTAATTCCGCATCAGATCAAGCCTACCTTGCTTTTCCAGCCTGCGATAAATAAGAACCCAGGCACAATCCTTGTCCGGGTCTATCTCACACTTTCCTCCCTTTCTTGTACCGCCACAGGGGCCATTAAGCAGCCCTTTGGCACAACGAACTATAGGGCAAATGCCTCCAGTTCGATCTAGAAAACAATCACCACAAGCACCACACATTTCCACCCAAAGCCCTTCTTTTTCCGGCATCCCAATGAAGGTGGTATTGACTCCCGGGAACACTGGCTTATCTTCAAACATCTCAGACATGGTTTGTACTCCCGCCCCACAGGCCAAAGAAATAACCGCCTCAACTTCAGTAACTTTATCTTTAATTTCTGCTACCATCTCCCTTTCACATTGCCTTTCCACTGAAGCCTCAAAAATCGAAATCTCATTATGCTCTGCACTTCGAGCCAGTCTGAGTTGAGAAGCAAGTATCGCCACCTCCTTCTCTCCACCAGCCCAGCAGACTGTAACGCAGGTACCACAGCCCGCCACAAGTACTTTCTTGTAGGGAGCCAACATACGCTTTATCTCATCCATAGGTTTTCGTTCAGCGATTATCATATTACCTCCCGGACTCTTTTATTCTCTTGGTTATTTCATTTACTGCTCCAACGAATTTGTGAGGAGCATTGGGGCTAAGATTGAACATTGCAACAAGTCTGCCATCTGCCTCAATTTCTCTCAACAGCAAATTACAGTATTTTACCCTTTCTTTTGTTCTTGTATTCCCAGTCATGTGATGGCAAGCTCCACCCTCGCATCCCATCACCATCACTGCTGCAGCTCCTTTCTCAAAAGCTTTCAGAATATGAATCAAATCCACTCGACCAGCACAGGGTACCCGAATTATCCGCAAATTCTCAGGGTAGTGAAGCTTTAATTTGCCTGCCAAATCAGCAGCAGGATAGGCAGAGTGTTCACAACAAAAAGCCACGATGCAGTTATTCATGATTCTCCTATGGTTTCAACTTGAGCCAGGATTTCTTCATCTCTATAACCTTGAAATGTTATTGCCTTAGCCGGACACATGGCAGCACAAATGCCACATGCCTCGCAAGCGAGATCACAAATCTCGGCCACCTCTTTACCTCCATCTACTCGAACTAATTGGATAGCATTATGTGGACAGATACGGATGCAAGTAAGACAAGCCACACATTTTTGAGGGTCAACTTTAACTCTCTCCACCTCTGCCAGAATATTCCCTGAGGATAAGAGTTTATAGATACTTACAACAACACTGGAAACATCTGTTAATACCCGGCTAAGGTCTAAGTTACCTCGGCAGCCACCGATAAAAAATATCCCCTTCTTCTCCGAGGCAACAGGATAGAGGTGCACATTTTCATCCTGATAAAAACCCCTGGAGTCTCTCCTGATGTTCAGTATTGAGCTCAGAGCCTCAGTTTCCTCCGCAGGAAGAAGGCACTCCTCAGCAACTAGAACATCACAAGTCAGGTTGATATCTTCACCGAGAAAAATATCTTTAGCCTCGATTTTTATCTTCCCATTTTCCGCAGCAACCTTAGGCGAAACATCACTCTTTAAGAACATCACCCCACAATCTCTTGCCTCTTGGTATAGTCTTTCGATTCTTTCACTATCGACTTTGACATTCTTGCAAAATACATAAACCTCGCTGCCCCATTTTCTCTTGGCTGCCAAAGCATTATTCAGAGTAGCCAGTGTAGGCAATCGAGAATTTTCATCGGCAAAATCAAGCATAAAACCTATGGTTCTTGGTCTTATTCTCAGCTCCGGGTCCTCAAGCATGTGACAGAGCTTTTCCTGTGACACAATGTTAACGTCAGACTTAAGTTTAGACTCTAGAGCGAGCTTCGTTTGATACCCGGTAGCAATTACTAGTGCTCCATACTTACGGGAAATCTCCTCACCGCCTTTCCTTATACGCACATTAAAATCTCCAATCTTACCCGATGTTTCTATCACTTCAGCGGGCGCGAGAATCTCGATATTTTCATCGCCTTTCACCTCCATCACCATCGCATTAATGTCAAATCCACATAGGTTTTCTAATTCTGTGGTCCCAGTTCCCAAAACTGCCTCCCTCTCCAATAGAGTTGTCCGCAAGCCAGCGCGGGAAAGCTGGAGTGCTGCATTAATTGCCTCGAATCCGCCGCCGACCACAAGAACTTCCCTGTTCACAGAAAAATTATTCATCTTCACTGGCTGGAGCAACCGAGTTCTGCTTACCGCCATTTTAATAAGTTCCACAACCTTTCCTGTAACATCTCCCTCATGAACCCAGGAGCACTGCTCCTTGATATTTGCCATAGAAAACAGATGACCATTCAGCCCGGCATTTTCCAATACTTCACGGAAAACGTGTTCCTTAAACTCAGGGGAACAAGCAGCAACAACAACCTTCTCTATATTCTCCTCCCTAATACAGGAAAGCATCTTTTTCTTTCCTTCCTCGAGACAAAGGGGAGAAATGAATTTGATAGAAGTGACACCGGGCAACTCGACTACCTTTTTAACAACGGCATCAAAATCAATGTTGTTCAAAGTTCCGCTGCAATTGCAGATAAAAACGCCTATCTTTGTTTCCATTCAATGTCTTCCTTGGTTGCCTTGCCTCTGGCTAGCAGATTCGGTCAGTACTTGCCTTGCCTTCGACGCTGCTGCTATCCCATGAGCAATGGAGTCAGGTATATCCTTGGGCCCCTGGCAAGTTCCGGCGATGAAAATGCCATCAATATTGGTTTCGTTAGTGTTCATGGAATCCCTTTCAGCAAAGAATCCGTTGTCAGACAAATTTATCCCCAAAGTTCTGGCCAAGTCCCAAGATTCCTTACTTGGCGAAATACCCACGGAAAGGACAACAAGTTCAAACGTATCTCTGCATACTTTTCCTTGAGAGATATCTTCAAACCTAACCTCAAGTTCGCCGGACGCAGTCTGCAGAATCTCGACTGGCACTCCGCGGACAAATCGTATATTTTCCTTGTATTCTTCATAGAATTGAGCAAAACCCTTGCCGGCAGTCTGCAGATCAATGTAAAAGATAGTCACCCGAGCATCAGGGTTATGATACTTGATAAGCCCGGATAGCTTCATGGCATATTTACAGCACACATGTGAACAATAATCGTGATCTTCGTCTCTGGAACCAACACATTGAATAAATGCAATATTGCGGGGTTCTACACCGCTCGCGGGAAGCTTGAGACAGCCCTCTCGAGTGAAAATCTGCTCCAGATCGAGGCCGGTTAAAACATTAGGATATCTACCATAACCCAAGGAGCCTTTCTTCCTGGCATCAAAAACATCAAAACCAGTGGCGACAATGAGGGCTCCGACACTCAACTCTTGTTCCTTTGATTCGCCTTTGAATTTTATAGCTTTAGTGGGGCAACCTTTTCGACAGAGGTCACACTTCTCTCCTTTGAAGCGCAGACAAAGTTCTTCATCAAGAACATAGGAAAAAGGTGTCGCCTCAGCAAAAGAAGGATGGATTGCTTTAGGATCAGTAGGACAGACCTCAGTACAAAGACCACAAGCTATGCATCTCTCTTGATCAATATATTGGAGTTTCTGAGTTATCGTAACGCGAAAATTACCAAGTTCGCCGCTAAGTCTCCTTATCGTAGAATTGGTTAGGAGCCTTATTTGAGGATGACTTACCGTTTCTTTTATCTTGTCGGGAACTACACAGGCAGAACACTGGGAACAGACATCTGTTGCTTTACAGCAGAAGGAGGCACTGTGTCCACCGATCACTGCCTCCTTTTCTAGCAAATATACGTTTATACCAGAGTTAGCTAGCTCTAATGCTGATGCTATCCCTGATATGCCTGCCCCAACAACCAGAACATTATTGCTCTCCTTATTCACTTTCCAAATTCAACAAACCTGGCTATTATATTATTTTCTTATTTTTTAAGCAAGTCCTCCACCCTGTTGACTAATTCCTGAGGATCAACTGGCTTCTGAAGATAATCCTCTGCTTCCATCATCATTCCCTCTCGCATGGAAAGGTGCATTTTTTCTCTATCCTCAGGGTAAACAGTGAGCATCAACACAGGGATATCGGAGAAAAAATGATATTTTTCGTCGGTTTTAAGTTCTCTGCAAACCTCAAAGCCGTGCTTACCGGGCATTATTACATCCAGGATAATCAAGTCAGGCCTTTCCTCCACCACCTTACGTAAACCTTCCTCGCCATTATACGCGCATACCACATTATAGGACTTAGGCTCAAGGATTTTTCTCACTAGTGTATGGACATCAGGGTCATCATCAATTACCAAAATCTTAATCTGTTTTGGCATCCTTTCCTCCTTTAGATAAAAGTTTCTCTACACGCCCGAGTAGAATGAAGGGTTCAATGGGTTTTTCTATGTAATCATCAACATCAAGTTTACGACCAAGCTCCAACTCATATCGACGTTGACTGGCTTCCTCCCTTACTGAACTTATAACAAGGACAGAAATATCAGGATATTCCTTCTCTTGACTAATTCTTAATTCCTTGATCACATCAAAGCCATCCATCTCTGGCATTAAGAGGTCCAAAAGCATTAGATCTGGCTTCTCTTCTTTTAGCTTTCTCAACGCCTCACGTCCATCACAAGCCTCAATTACCTCATAAGAACGGGAATTTAGTACACTGGCAATAGCCAGTCGCATATCAGGATCATCATCCACTATTAAAATCTTCGCCATCTAACTTATCCCCGTTTGGTTCGCTTTTTTTAGGCAAAATGAATGTAAATTTGCTTCCCTTGCCTGTCTCAGGGCAGGGACTAGTTGCCCAGATTTTACCACCATGGCCCTCAATTATTCTCTTGCTTATAGAAAGCCCTAAGCCAGTCTCCCTTCCCTCCACATTAATACTCTTACTCTTATAGAAACCATCAAATATTTTGGGTAAGTCCTCGCTAGGAATTCCGATTCCGCTGTCAATTACATCAACTTGCAAATTATCTTTATTATCCTTTACCTTAACCGTTATTCCACCGGAGCGAGTAAACTTGATAGCATTGGACAACAAGTTTGTCACTACTTGCTTAAGCCGACTAGCACTTCCAAGAATCATAGGAAGCTCTGGTGGGGCTTCAAAAACCAGTTGCAACCCCTTTTCTACGGCTAAGGGACGCATTGTCTCAACACAATCTTCTATCACTTTTGTCAGAGAAACTTCTTCTGTTCTGAATCCTCCGAAATCAACACGGGAAAGATCAATCATGTTACTTATTAAATTGAGCAGGTCAGAAAGTCTCTTACTGCTCCTTTTAATTATATTTTTTTGCTCTTCACTCAATTCCCCGACAAAACCATCAAGTAAGAGCCGATTGTAGCTTTCCGCTGCAGCTAGGGGAGCCTTCAAGTCATGGAAAATAATAGATAGAATACGTTCCATAGTTTGCTTGGTATGCTCCAGCCTTGAAGCCACCACTCTCACAAGATTACATGCCACTTTATAGCCCATTTGAGGGTCTTCATTCAGCAAGGCTTTAAGCTTGTTTCCGTCCAAGGCGATAATCTCAGTCTTCTCCAGACACCGGCCCGAAGAGGTAAGAATATGAGGTTCCATCAGTGCTGACCAACAAAAACTGGCACCTGGTGATAACGCATCAATTGTAGCTTTTTCAACTGAGCTATGGCTTATAGCAAGTTCTGTCTCCAAAGCTACCTTGCCTGATTTAAGAGTCTGAACATAGTTACATTGCTCACCTTCACAGAACATGACTGCTCCCGGTTCATAAAATTGCTCCTGGCAAAGCGGAAGCAGTTTATCTAACTCATCATCAGTCAAGTTGTGAAATAGCTCTGAAGATTTTAATGCTTCCTTAATTGAGTTTATCTCGGTTACCGCTTTCATTAGTCAGTGCATATTATAACTGCTTTTAGAAATTGCTGCAAAAACTTAAAGATAAGGCGATTTGAAATGTTGCCCTCGCCATGACATTCTGGCATACTGTACTAAAAGTTTATCGGGAGTTTAAAGATGAAGACCAGAAGCAATCTAGCAAAGACATTGGAGACAGGGCAATTTGCAGTCACTGCCGAAATCAGTTCTCCCCAAAGTATGGACTTCGAGACGATCAGGAAGAATATCAATCTCATCAAAGGTTACGTTGATGCCTTTAATGTTCCTGATGGACAGGCAGCCGTGGTAGCAATGGCAAGCTGGGCAGTCTGTCTTGTAGGTATGGAGGAGGGTATCGACGCCATAGCCCATATGACCTGTCGGGATCGAAATCGAATTGCCCTCCAGATGGATATCTTGGCAATCTCCGCTTATGGTGTTAACAATATTTTATGTGTATCAGGGGATCCTATCTCCTTTGGCAACCATCCCGAGGCAAAGCCTGTCTTTGACCTCGACTCCATCCAGCTTATCAGGATGGTCAAGAAACTTAGAGATGAAGGGAAATTTGATAATGGAGAGTCCATAGTGGGGACAAAGCCCAAGCTTTTCATCGGGGCAGACTTAAATCCTTTTACCCGACCATTGGAATCTGCGGTGGGTCGCCTTATGGAAAAGGTTACTGCAGGAGCAGATTTTGTCCAGACTCAGCCTGTATATAACATTGAGGAATTTAAAAAATGGATGGAACTGCTTCGTGCAGAAGGATTATACAAAGAGATAAAAATTCTGGCTGGAATTACTCCTGTAACATCCCTAGCAGCAGCAAGATATATGAAGACGAAAATCCCTAATGTTGATATTCCTGAGATAATTATTGAACGCCTTAAAAAGGCTCGTAACAAAGAGGAGGCAGCAGAGGAAGGGTTAAAGATTGCCGTGGAAACAATAAAGCAATTAAAGCAAACCGAAGGAGTATCTGGTGTCCATATCATGACCCTGCAACGGGAGGAACTTATTCCTAAGATATGCAAAGCAGCCAGCCTTTATCCTCGTCCCTAAGTAATAGCGGAGTTTATTCCATCCCAACTTGCGGGAGCACAAAATTAGCTCCAGACTGAAACCTACCACTTCTCCTGGGATAAGCGAGAAACGAGCAAAGTTCGCAAGGACTCATCTAAGAAGCCTACCCTGGATTCCAGCCAGTGAAGGTCTCCACTAGTTAGAGCGGCTTTTGCTTCACTGGTCAAATTGTAACCCTCCAGTGCCTTATCAGGATTCTCGGACAATTCAGTCAAGAAGCCGTCATCATCTCTCGCCCTTGCCAGCACAGATATCAGAGCTTCCGTTTCTATATCCGGAGCATACTCTGATGTTTTGGTTTCAGCAGTCGTAAACTTACTAAACCAGTGCCTTTTAGCAAGAACTTCAGCGGTCCTTTGCTTCCGCAGGAATACTAACCAGTAGATTACGCCCACCGAGGTTCCACCGATTATGTTACCTATGGTCACCGGGACGAGATTGTGAACAAGACCAAGTATATTAACATTAGCTATCTGAGATGCTATCAATCCGGCAGCTTGGACAACCTCAGCTTGCCCTGCTATAGCGATACCCATAGGGATGAAGAACATGTTGGCAATGCTGTGTTCAAAACCACAAGCCACAAAAGCAGTTATGGGGAAGACGATAGCTAGTACCTTTTCGGTAACCGAGCGGGCAGATAAGCACATCCAAACAGCTAGACAGACTAACACGTTGCACAGTATGCCTCGGCATAATGCTGGAATGAAAGCTAGGCTTGTCTTGCCGCTGGCAATCATTAGAGCATTAACTCCCACCCCATAGCCATTAAGTGCCCAGAACTGAGCATGATAGAGAATTGCTACCAAAGTCAGTGCACCAACAAAATTGGCAAAGTAGACTATCGCCCAGTTACGCAGGAGCGCAGACCCAGTGACACGCGTACTTAGCCATGGAGCAATTATAAGGGCGTTGCCAGTGAACAACTCTGCGCCAGCGACTACAACCAGAATAAGTCCTAAAGAGAAAGCCAGTCCTCCCAATAATTTTCCCAGTCCAAATCCCAAGCCAATATCAGTGGTAACCAGAGTACAAAAAACCGCCCCCAGCCCAATGAAGAATCCTGCCAATATGCCTAAAAGAGCCATACTCAGGCTATCTTGAGAGGTTTTCGCCTCACATGTGTCTTCCAACCTCCTAATCATTTGTGCTGGCGGGTAGGCATCGGGCACCAGTCTATCCAACTTCTCAGCGATGAGTTCAAATCCAGGCAAATCCGTTATTTGAGGTACGCTTTCTAATTTAGTTGTTAACTTACTTCGCGCCATCGTTCTAACTCCTTTCATTCACCACTTTTCCTGAGCAAGCCGGCAGCAAAGCCAGGTAGCCATCTCGTCATCTAGCTTCCCAATCCAAGATTCTATTTTCTTGATATCTCCGCTCGCCAGGACAGCTACCTCCTCGCTAGTCAAGGAATAATACTCTTTGAGTACTTCGTGAGGATTCTCAGCTAATCGCGCCAGGAAGCCAGAGTCTGTAGCCGCCCTCCTCAAGACTGCAATCAAGTCTTCTCCACGCACCTCTACCTCCGCACCAGACTTTTCCTTACTTACTGTAAATACCTTAGCCATTTTTAATCCCCCCCTTTCTTTATTTATTTCAATTAAATTTTATCGATTCTCTGTTCGCCTGCCATCGCCTATAGGTTATAATTTTCAATAGCACTTTGGTTATGTCCAAAAGGGCAATTAGCTTGCCCTAAAGTGCATATAAGCTTATAATTGCTTCGACAAGCTGGAAAATTGGGAAGAAAAGATAAGTTAACAGTCTTGATTGCTGACGACCATCCCTTGGTACGTGAAGCGCTACATCAAGCACTAGATGGTGAGAGGGACATGAAGGTTGTGGCTGAGGCCGGTGATGGTGAGGAAGCAGTTAAGCTTGCCTCGGAGTTAAAGCCCGATGTGGCGGTGATGGATATTGTCATGCCCAGACTCAATGGAATCGAAGCCACCAGAAAGATAAAAGAGATTGCTCCCAACATAGCCATCCTAATCCTCACTGCTTATGATGACGACGAGTATGTACTGGGATTGCTTGATGCTGGAGCTGCCGGCTATCTCTTGAAAAGCACCAGGGGACGTGATTTGGCTGGAGCCATTCGAGCTATAAAATCAGGCAAATCGGTACTCCACCCCAAGATTATCGCCAAACTGTTAAAGCGAGCTATGATAGCACCAGTTGAAGAGCGCAAAACATCGGACTTGCTGAGCGAGCGAGAATCGGAGGTGCTCAGATTAGTCGCCCTAGGAATGAGCAATAAAGAGATAGCAGAAAAATTGTTTCTCAGTCAGCGCACTGTTAAAGCTCACCTGACTAATATCTTTAATAAATTGAATGTTGCCTCACGTAGTGAGGCAATAGTTAAAGGATTGCAATGGGGATTAGTTACCTTAGAAAATACCGAGGACAAGTTGCCGGGTTAAGAAATCCTCACCTCTGGATTATAATCGCCTTGTTCGCTTTCTTAACCATATCTCATTTTACCCAGCTCCCATCTCAAACAACCTTCTTGAGGGGGATTTCGATACCTGCAATTATAGAGCTTTCACGACACAGTTTGGAGCGATTTATTTATCTCTTGTTGGTATTATATGCGGGCTGGACACTGGGGATAATCGGGAGCGCCGCACTATGGCTAGCAAGCACCGTAGTAATGTTGCTGCGTACTTTTTTGATTTCCCCCAATTTCAAAGATGCACTCCTGGAAACTGTCGCTAGCCTCGTTATTGGAGCTTTGGTTATTGCACTTATGGCAGCCTATCATCACAATAAACAACAACAAGAGAAATTAGAAAAGACTATGAGGGATGTAGAATTGGCGAGGCAAAATTACGAAGAGCTACTTACTAATGCCAGCGATGCCATCTTCATTCACGATCTAGAAGGCAATATCACTTATGCTAATAGATCCTGTGAAAAGCTCACCGGCTATTCGGTTTCAGAATTAATCGGTAAAAATATCAGTGAACTTCTTGCCCCGGAGACGATGCCTTTAGCGAGACAGGTGAGAGATAGGTTGCTGAAATGCGAAGAGGTAGAACAACCCTACAAGCAGAATCTAATCAAGAAAGATGGGACACAAGCAATTTTAAGGCTGGCTACCAATTTAGTTATAGGAGATGGGAGATCCATTCGCTTCCAGCATATAGTGAGGGATGTGACTGAACAAGAGAGAGCGGAGGAAATGCTTACTAAAATAATTGACGGTTCTCCTGTCCCGACATTTGCAATCAATAAACAGCATAAAATCACACACTGGAACACGGCACTAGAATCTCTCACTGGAGTAAAAAGGGAAGATGTACTTGAGACAGATCGACAATGGGTAGTATTTTATCGTGACAAGAGACCAATTATGGTTGATCTCATAGTGGACAAAGCATCTACAAGCGAAATTGAGGTATATTATCGAGGCAAAAGTCGCCCATCTTGTTTAATTGATGGTGCCTACGAAGCCGAGGATTTCTTCCCAGACTTGGGAGAAGATGGCAAGTGGCTTTATTTTACAGCAAGCCCTATAAGAGATAAAAACAAGGAAATAGTAGGAGCAATAGAGACCATACAAGACATAACTGAAACGAAACGAATGCAGGATAACCTGAGTTATTATCTCAAGGAAATTACTATAGCTCAGGAAGAAGAGCGCAAGCGCCTTGCCCGTGAACTTCATGACGATATCTCTCAGCAAATATTGCTTTTAACACATGGTGTGGATAATCTTGCCTCTAAAGCCGAGAGATATTTGCCTCAAGAGTTAAGAAATGAATTAGGAAGACTATATGAACTATCACAGCAAACCTACCAAGGGATTAAGCGCTATGCTCAGGTTTTAAGGCCTCGCATTTTGGACGACTTAGGTTTGTTGCCAGCCATCAAATGGCTGGCTGAGGAAATACACAACTTTGCTGGAATAGAAATTCAGGTCAAAACAGATACTATCCCGCCGCTATCCCCAGAAACACAACTAGTCTTGTTCCGCATTGTTCAGGAAGCCCTAAATAATGTTCACCGACATTCTGGAGCATCTGAAGCCAACGTTATAGTGAAGCACCAAAGAAATGAGGTCAGCATAACTATTAGCGATAACGGCAAGGGTTTTGAGGTTCCCAAGCAGCTAAGTGATTTTGCTGGTCAAGGTAAGCTGGGGTTTACCGGTATGGCGGAACGAGCCCATTTAATTGGCGGAGACCTTGAGGTTAATTCCCAAGTAGGAAAGGGAACCAAAATAATAGTCAAAGCGCCCACAAAGCTTTATACCGAGCGAAATAGTTAGAGCAACCCGATAGATTACTTTACCTGCCGTTGACAATGATATTTTTTATCGTTTCGTTTTTGCTGACTTTGGCCTCGGCAAAGGCGAGACAGCGAATATGGATGAAGTTTGTCCCCAACTACACCCGGGCGAAGTCCAAATTCGACACTATACTACTGCTGAAGGAAGACTCATAAAACCCTATCACTGAGCAGTTGAGATCCGAGCTTTATTCAATATGAGGTCGGAATGACACAAGATAAAACAAGTTAGATTTTCTCCACCCTAACTGCTGCAACTTTAAACTCGGGAATCTTGGAAATAGGGTCGAGCTCAGGATTGGTGAGAATGTTGGCAGAGCTCTCAGCAAAATGGAAGGTCATAAACACCACTCCAGGCGGCAGAGCTTCAGTTATTCTGGCTCTAGTGGTGACTTCACCGCGTCGGGAGCTGACCTTAACTTTATCACCCTCGGTTATGCCAAGCTGTTCAGCATCCCCAGGGTTGATTTCCAGCACACCATCAGGCTTTAGAACATTGAGCACATCTACCTTGCGAGTCATCGTGCCGGTGTGGAAGTGATATAAGCTGCGCCCTGTGGTGAGGATCAAAGGATAATCTTCGTCAGGCATCTCTCCTGGAGGAATATACTTCAAGGGTGCAAATCTGCCCCTTCCTCTAACAAAAATGTTCGTGTGTAATATGGGTGTACCTAGATGGCCATCAGTCGGGCAAGGCCACTGAAGTCCACCATTTTCTAGCCTCTGGTAACTTATGCCCCCATAGCTGGGAGTAAGATTGCGAATTTCTTCCATTATGGTGAATGGATGGGTATAGTCAAAGCCTTTGGCCCCTAATCTCTGGGCGACTTGACAAATAATCCACCAATCAGGTTTAGAATCTCCAATTGGCTCAATAGCTTTTCTTATCCGCTGCACCCGACGCTCGGTGTTAGTAAAGGTACCATCCTTTTCAGCAAAGCTCGCTGCTGGCAAGACAACGTCGGCAAACTTTGCCGTTTCCGAAAGAAATATGTCCTGGACTACAAGAAACTCCAGTTTTGCCAGTGCCCCCCGTACATGGTGAGCATCAGCATCACTTAACACCGGATTCTCACCGATCACATACAATGCCTTCAAATCCTTACAGTAAGCCGCTTCAATCATATCAACCAATGTGAGCCCCGGAGAAGGAGATAAGGAACAGCCCCAGGCAGCCTCAAACTTCTTTTGGATAGCTGAATCATTTACCGCCTGATAGCCGGGATAGACATTAGGCAAGGCGCCCATATCACAAGCACCTTGCACATTGTTCTGACCTCTAAGCGGATTAACGCCGGTGGAGGGCTTTCCTACGTTTCCAGTAAGCATTGCCAAGTTAGCGGTAGCTAACACATTGTCGGTACCGTGGGAATGTTGGGTAATACCCATAGCGTACAAGATAGCAGCAGGGCTATTGGTAGCAAACATGCGAGCAGCTTCTACAATCTTGCTCTGCGGTACTTTGGTAATCCGTTCGACAAAATCAAGGTCGAAGTCTTTCAAGGATTCACCGAAAGCATCGAAGTTCTCGCATCTTTCCCTGATGAACGCCGAGTCAAGCAGTCCTTCATCCACTATAACCCTCATCATCCCCATTAGCAAGGCGACGTCTGTGCCAGGGCTATGTTGTAGCCAAATACTGGCAAAGCGACAAAGTTCAATCTCGTAGGGGTTAGCCACGATGAGTTTCCCCCCATTATTCACCGCACGGGCTATCCTGTACCCAAGCACAGGATGGTTTTCTGTAGTATTGGTGCCGATGGCTAAAATACAGGCGGCGTCCCCAATGTCATTGATGGAATTAGTCATTGCTCCACTGCCAAAGCTCTGAACCAGGCCAGCTACAGTAGGCGCGTGACACAGTCGCGCGCAGTGGTCCACATTATTAGTGGCCAGTACTGCTCGAGCGAATTTCTGCATGACATAGTTTTCCTCGTTGGTACACTTAGCTGATGCAATTACCCCAACTCCATTTGACACGAAATCTCTCAATCTCTTGGCCACCAGTTCTATTGCTTCATCCCACCCGGCTTCACGGAAAACGTCATGCGTTTTCATATTTTGCCCTGCGTCCCGGGGAACGCCGGGGATTCGAATAAGAGGCGTGGTAAGCCTTTCCGTATGACTAACAAAATCATAACCCCAACGTCCTTTCACACACAAAGTACCGCGATTAACTGGACTCTCGGAGTCACCGCGCACGGAAACAATCTTATTATCTCGAACACCTAAATATATGGAGCAGCCAACACCACAATAGGGGCAAATGGTCTTAACCTCTTGGGTTGGTGTCTTTTCCCATTTAGGCACCAATGCTCCAGTAGGACATCGAACTACACATTCACCACAGGATTTGCAAATAGATTCGGCAATCGGTTTATCGCCAAAGGTTGCTACCTTTGCCGAGTTGCCACGAAAGGCTATGTCAATAGCATCATGGCAAACTATCTCATGACAGGCCCGCACACATTTGGCACAAAGAATACACTTGTTCAGGTCACGAATAAACGCCGGATGGCTATCATCTACAGGAAACACTTGAGTATTTTTCCGCAGTCGGTCAACATGGTTTTGCTCCATACCCAAATACCGAGCAACCTTAAGTAGTTCACAATCCTGGTTTTTAGCACAGACAAGGCAATCGCCGTGATGATTGACGGTGATAAGTTCCATAGTGATACGGCGTGATTGATTTACCTTTGGAGTCTCGGTGTACACCACCATCCCATTAGTTACTGGCGTAGTACAGGAGCTCACCAAACCCCTCATTCCTTCTATCTCGACCACGCAGAGGCGACAACCCCCGTAAGGCTTGAGGTCAGGGTCATAACAAAGCGTAGGAATATAGATTCCAGCATTGAGTGCCGCCTCAAGCACAGTAGCTCCCTTTTTTGCTACCACTTCCTTTCCATTAATAGTCAGCTTGATAGAGGCTGTGCCATTTTCTCTAACGTTGGTTGCAGGGATCGCATTCATCTTGGCACCTTCTTTATATGCTAATATAATATTTAAGACTTGGCGACTACTGGGATGGGCTTCTCGGGGATACCCGAGGGTTTTGGCCCGCTAACTTTGACCACAGCGCTGAATTTAGGTGGGCAGACATCAAAGCAAATCCCACAGTTGATGCACTTATCTTGATCAATAACATGCACCATCCGCTTGCCGCCCTCAATAGCCTGTACAGGACAGTTCCTAGCGCAAATCATACATCCCTGACATTTGTCAGGAAGTATATAGTAAGATATGAGAGCCTGGCACTGCATCGCGGAGCAGCGTTTCTCAACTATGTGTTCTTCGTACTCATCACGAAAATAGCGAATACTGGTGAGCACTGGGTTGGGAGCTGTTTGTCCCAACCCACATAAGGAATTACCTTTAACTGATTCTGCCAATTCCTGCAGAAGTTCAACGTCTCCTGGCTTTCCTCTTCCTTCAGTAATATCTACCAAAATATCCAGCATCTGCTTAGTGCCCCAGCGACAGGGTATACACTTTCCGCAAGATTCAGCTTGGGTAAAAGTGAGGAAGAATTTTGTAATATCGACCATACAAGTATCCTCATCTATTACTACCATCCCCCCTGAGCCCATAATAGATCCTGCTTGGGTAAGAGATTCGTAATCAACGGGCAGGTCGATCAAACTCTCGGGTATGAAACCACCTGATGGGCCCCCAGTTTGAATTGCTTTCAGACGCTTGTTTTCAGGAATTCCCCCACCTATTTCATATAAAATTTCACGCAAACTAATTCCCATTGGAACCTCTATGAGTCCAGTGCGAACAACTTTTCCTGCTAGGGAAAAATTCTTGGTACCCTTGCTCTTCTCAGTACCATAGCCAGCATACCATTCTGCGCCTTTCGCAATAATAGCTGAGACGTTGCTCCAAGTTTCCACGTTATTGATATTTGTTGGCTTTCCCCACAAGCCAGACTGGGCTGGAAATGGAGGCCGAGAGCGAGGCATCCCCCGTCTACCTTCGATGGAAGCCATCATCGCAGTCTCCTCTCCACAGACAAAAGCACCAGCGCCCTCTTTTATTTTGATATGGAATTTAAAGCCAGAGCCCATAATATCATCACCTATCAACCCATATTCCTCCATTTGTTTGATAGCAATTCGTAATCTTTGGATCGCTAGAGGATATTCAGCTCGGATATAAATGTATCCTTCTAACGCACCGATTGCATACGCCCCAATGAGCATTCCTTCCAATACAGCATGCGGATCACCTTCAAGAAGCGCTCGATCCATAAATGCCCCTGGATCCCCCTCGTCAGCATTACATATTACATATTTAATATCACCGGGCACATCGTGGCAGAATTGCCATTTAATCCCAGTGGCAAAGCCAGCTCCACCACGACCTCTCAACCCTGATTTCTTTATTTCATCAATCACTTCCTGCGGTTTCATCCTCAGTGCCTTAGCCAGGCCTTCATAGCCACCGTTAGCGATGTAGTGGGCTATATTCTCCGGATCGATATTCCCGCAATTACGCAAAGAAATACGCACTTGAGGTTTGAGCACTGGCAAGTCAAAAAGCTTGGGAATACCATCTAATGTTCCCTCTCCACGAGTGCCGAGAGCTAGATCGGGGCGTGGATTGTCGGCAATTAAATAGTCTGCGATGATTTCCGACATAAGCTCCGGAGTAAGATTTCCGTAGAAGACACTCGGTTTGCCTGGCTTTATCACTTCGATCAAGGGCTCTGCATAACAGAGACCAATACAACCAACTGGAAGAATATCGGTTTGTATATTCCGCTTGGCTAACTCCTGATTAAGAACATCGAGTATGTCTTCAGCACCAGCTGCTCGCCCACAGGTTCCCATACCTATTAGAATGCGGATGCTCTCGCTCTGCTGCATTGTTTTCCATTGTAGTATAGCTTTCTCCTTAATTTCTTCGAAGCTCACTGTGCCTCCTTGTTGAATATCTCCCCTACCTTTGTCACTGTCATCCTCCCATGCACTTTATTATTAGCAACCACAACTGGTGCCAATGCGCAAGAACCAAAACAAGCTATCGTCTCTAACGAGTACTCCAGATCTGGGGTGGTTTCACCGGCACTAATGCCTAATTGCTTTCCAATTTCAGCAAGGATTTGTGCACTACCACGCACATGGCAGGCAGTCCCCCGACACACTCTAATAATATTCCTTCCCGTTGGCAGAAGTTTGAATTGAGCATAGAATGTACCTACCCCAAAGACGGTGCTTTCCGGCAGCTTGAGAAATTTGGCTAGCTTTTTCATCGCCAACTCTGGCAGGTAGCCAAAAACCTGTTGGACTTGCTGCAAGATGGGGATAAGTTCATCTTGACTGCCCTTATAGGAATGCAGAATTTCATTCAGGCGTTTTTGAATAGCAGCCTCCTGATTGGTTACGCCCACTTGAACATTTTGACCTATTGAAGGATTCACCATTTTACACCTCAACATTCACCATCTCTCGTGAGACAGCCTTGAAATAGGTGTCTTCAAAGTATCCAGCTAGGCTGATTCTCTGAGAATAGCTCAAAGCGTGAACTCTACTACAAATAGGGACGCTAATGCAATTATAACCCATTGTGATTGTTCCACAACTCTTTTCGGCGTCTTTCAACCCTTCGCCTTCTATCATTTTAGAGGGAAAATTTCGATCGCTAGGTTAAGCAGAGGAAATATCTTTAATTAACTTCCAGATGATAGCTTCACAAAGCACAGTTACATCCTCGGTGGAAAGATAATCAGAAATATTGGCATCGAACAATATGTTTCCATTGGGAGCAACCTCTTCATCCCCTCTCCATAATACTAAGGTTATGGGCACATGACTGAAAGCATTAATGATTACAGAGGCATCTCCATAGTCTGCTTTGTCGCCGCCTAATTTTACTGCCTTGCTTATAAGCAGCTCAGGATTGCGGCCAAAATGCTTTACCAAAGGGTTTATGGTTCTCTGGAAAAATGCTGGAAAATAGTCCATGCCTCCCGGCAGCTGTTTATAGGTAATCAATATATCGGTAGGCGGGGTGCCCTTTGCCATAGTGAAGTAGTGAAGTATCAGGGTTTTGTCCTTCAGTGGGACTTCTACTTTGCTGTCCCCTAACGAAATTTCGACATCGGGAAAGGTGATATGATACGGCTTATTTAGATAATCAATAATTATCTTATTAGTACCTACATACATCGCACCACTTTTACAGCATTGTTCTTCTACATCGCTGATTTTGGACAACTGCTCACGAGCAAGATTATAAGAAAGCTCAAAGCCCTGCTCCCGGGAACCGTGTGATGAAGAATGTTGGTTTTTCATTATGGTGTAAACTTAGGACGGGGTAAAAGACCAGCCGCCTCTACTATCTCAGGTACTGCTTCCTCCCACTCAATAGCCATGAGATGAATACCCGCTACACCCTCAATTTCCCGCACCTGATTGATAATATCAATGCAGAGTTTGATGCCCTCCTTAGGCACTTGTTCCTTAGGCACTCCTTGAAGCTGTGTGATAACACTATCTGGTACATCCATCCCCGGAACTCTGGTTTTCATATATCTTGCAGCACCTACCGATTTTATAGGAGCAACACCAGCAAGTATCTTTACCCTCTCATGTAATCCTCTGTCTCGTACCATCTTCATCCATTCAGCGAATTTATCCACATTGTAGACAATCTGGGTTTGAATAAAATCCGCCCCTGCTGCTACTTTCTTAGCAAGACGTGCCACCCGGAACTCAAAAGGGTCGGCAAAGGGATTAGCAGCAGCCCCGATGAAGATACGAGGCTCGACCACCATTTCCTCGCCACACTGAAACTCCTTGTCATCCCGCATGCCCCTCACCATCTTAACAAATTGAATAGAATCGAGATCATAAACTCCTTTGGCTGTAGGATGATTGCCGAATTTTTGGTGGTCGCCCGTGAGACACAACATATTATTGATGCCCAGTGCTGCAATACCCAACACATCCATCTGAAGGGCAATGCGATTGCGGTCGCGGCAGGTCATCTGGACAACAGGGTCTAAACCTTCCTCTTTGGCTATAAGGCAAGCTGCCCAGGATGCCATGCGCACTACTGCAGTTTGACCATCGGTGATATTGCAAGCGTCTACATAACCTTTGAGTATCTTTGCTTTTCTCTTAATTACCTCAGAGTCAGCGCTTTGTGGCGGTCCCAATTCACCTGTGACAGCAAACTGTCCAGCCTCCAGCACCTGTTCCAAATTACTTTTTGTCTTCATAAGCCCCTCCTAATCTTGCCATTTGCTATACTCCTAACGCCTCTAACGCCTTCTTCGTCCCCTTCAATTCCTGTAGCAGGTCGATGGCTTCAACCTCTAAACTGCGTGGTCTTACTGCTTTACTCCAATCATGTGGCTCTTGTATCTTCGACAGGTCATCAAGTTCACCAAGTTCCTTTAATCTCCTGTATATCATGACCCAAGCACAGTCACGTGTAGAGTCTACTTCACACTTGCCAACCGTGGTCGTTCCGCCACACGGGCCATTCAATAACCCCTTTGGGCATTATACAAGTGGACAAATCCCGGCAGTTCTACCAAGCTCGCATTCCCCACAGGCTTGGCGTTCCTCTTTGAACTTGGTAGGTCCTCCGCTGGAAAAGCCAAGGGCATTGTTTGATGGATACATAAGCTTCACAATACCCATTTCCTCTTCCAAATATCCTCTTACAGCTTGCAAACCATCTCCACAGCTCTGCATCAATATGGCATCGCACTTCTCTATCTCCTCCCTATGCTCCTTCAGAAACATGGAAGACATCGGAAGGTAGCAGGTAAATATTCCGAATGGCAATCCAATCTTGCCTACGATCTCCTTCCCTTTCTTTGTCAATTTCTCTGCCATCTCATCCACCTCTTTTATGCCACCTGTGTGGAAGATTGTGGCACATCCTCCACAGTCCATCAGAAATATCTTTTTCTTACCATCCAGATATCCTAAAATCTCATCAAAAGGTTTTTGAACTTGCGCATTCATTTCTTCCCTCCTAAATAATTCATGTATTTGACATGTGAGCCGCGGTAGCTCTTAAGGACTGCCTCTCTCACACAATAACATTAAGAAAGCCTCTTTACTGGTGGTCCTGACGTAAGGCTTACACTCCAATTCTTTGGCATCACAAGCCTTTCCAATTTATCAAGTTGTCCTAGTTTGGCAAGACGATCAATGATCTGTTGCCAAACGCAAGGTATGTCTGGATTAACTTCACATTTACCACCTTGCGAGCCACCACAGGGACCATTAAGCAGATGCTTAGAACATCGGGCAATAGGACAGAGGCCACCAGTAAACTCTAACACACAATCACCACACTCAAGGCAGCGCTCCGCTTCTTTCCATTCAGCATGAGCACCACCTGAGGACAGAGTATCGCAGCCAGGATGGACTACCTTATTCACTAATTCCGCCACCGTCTGCACTCCAGCACCATCTGTCAGAACTAGGATAGAATCAGCAGCAGCAATTTCCTTTTTGTAGGTTCTAAGTTTCAAGTTGGTTAACGCACTATCACATAACATATCCACAACTACCGAGCCTGCGATAGTTTTGCCTTGTGCCTGCAGATTTCTCTCCATTTCTGCTACTTGCTTTTCCCCACCACTCTTCCAACCTTCAGCGCAGCCTTTACAGCCGACGAGAAAGACGTTCTTATCCCCATCAAGGTAGCTTAGAATTTCTTCAATTGGTTTTTGTTCTGAAATCAGCATTTTCCCTCTCCTTCAGAATTATTAAGTTCTGCCAAAATAGCATCTATTATCTGAGGTATTTTATCTTGAAGCTCTGGCGACAATTCCAAACCCCACTCTATCTCTTTGGGCTCAACTCCAATAATGACAGTCTCGCCTATGCTATGCCAAAGCTTCATTAACATTAAATTATCCACTAAGCCCATATCGTGAAGGGATAGAAATGGCTTTGGCTCTAGGGCTATATCCTCAATGTTAAAACGGTAAATTTGTCCAGGCGGTCCTCCACCCTTAACAGCATCTACTATGATCAATTTATCAGTGCCCTCAGCAAACTGCAATATATCGGGGCATGTTCCTCCATCTATTATTTTTACCTCGGTGAGATGGATTTCTTCCAAAGCATGTGCTACATGGCAACCAATCCCGTCGTCTCTTAACAGAGCACTTCCTATTCCCAGAACAAATTTTCCCATTCCCGAACTTTCCTTCAAATTTCTTACTAACAAACCCTAAATTCCCCCAGGTCATGCCCTTTAGGACTGAGCAAATGTACAGAACAGGCAAGACAAGGATCAAAAGATCTCACAATGCGCACAATCTCAAAGGGGTTAGCTTCATCCCTTATATTGGTGCCAGTGATAGCCTGCTCTAATGGTCCAGGTTGGTCATTATCATCCCTGGGAGAAATATTCCAAGTTGATGGAGTAACAACCTGATAATTAGCAATCTTGCCTTCTTGTATCTCCATCCAGTGCCCCAAGGCACCCCTCGCTGCACCGACCAATCCCATTCCAGTAGTCTCCTCAGGGAGTTTATAGTTTATGTAAGCTGACTCACCAGGCTTGAGCTCTAGAACCCAGCCGGCCATGGCATCGGCTATGATTTTGGTTTCTAAGGCTCGAGCAAGATTACGCCCCATTACAGAAAACATCTTGTCGGGTCTTAGATTTGCCTGCGATAAGGCGGAATCAACTAGGCTCTTAACCTCAGGATTGTCACCGACATAGTTGACCATGATTCGAGCCAATGGCCCAACTTCAAAAACTGCCTTATCATAGCGAGGCGATTTTAGCCAGGAATAAGCCCCCTTCTTCTCTTCGTCAGGAACAACATCTCCACGGGAGGGATGTCTGCCGCTGATAGAATCAGCATACCAGGAATGTTTCACTTCTTCGGTAATTTTAGTTGGATCGAGTTCACTATACTTAAGATTAGTTGCGGTGGTCCCAGGCTTAAAAAATCTGTTTCTCTTGGTGAGATCTGCTTCCTTTCCATCCATCTCATAGGAACCATAGGCAAGCAAATTTCCACAGCCACGACCAATCTCAAAATAATCCGAGTAAACCTGGGCTATCACCAGCACATCAGGGAGGTATACATTATCAATAAACTCCTGAAGCTCCTTCAACTTCCACAGGAAGGATGTTATATTATCAACTGTGGGTACAGAAGCAACTCCGCCGGGCATTATGCCCACGTTGTGAGGCATCTTTCCACCGAACAGGGCAAGCATCTCCTGGCTTTTACGACGCATGTCGAACGCCGAGACATAGTGCGCTACCGCTTGTTCATTAGCTTCATCGGACAGGCGATAATCACCTTCATAACGGGGTACAAAAGGCCCGAGTTCCCCGCGGGCAATGAAGTTCTTTATTGAATTTAAGGCTGGATTATTTCCCTCATACTTTGCTAATCTAGCCACATCTACATAATCAAGAGCCACCAGGTGATAAAAATGAAGGATGTGGTCAGCAATATGGGCTGCCCCCAGAATTAGATTACGAATAATTCTTCCGTTGTCGGGAATTTTATCAGCGATGCCGAAGGCACTATCCAGGTTTAAAGCGGCAGCAATAGAATGACTTGTGGGGCAAACTCCACAAATACGTTGTGTTATTCGCTGGGCATCACGAGGATCTCTGCCTCTCAGGATCAGCTCTAAGCCGCGGAACAACGTTCCTGAACTTTTAGCCTCTTTTACTTTACCATCCTCAACTACTGCCTCCACCTTAAGATGTCCCTCAATACGACTTACCGGATCGATTATAATCTTGCCCATTAATTCACCTCTCCCTCTGGCAGAGCAACTTCGCTAACTTTCTCGTAAAGCGGAGATATGTCAAAGAACTCGGGCTCGGTACAGCCAATACAAGTAGCACCACAACCTACACACCAATTCACTTTATTGTTCCACAACCTCAGAGGACAATCAGCATGAGTTATAGGACCCCTACACCCTAATTCGTAATTGCAGCCGGGATCGCCAAACTTTTTGGCAAACTTATTCTCATCATAGTAGGCTCGCCGTGGACAGTTTTCGTGGATGGTTTGTCCATAGAAAGCCTTGGGGCGGCTATGTTCATCCAAATCATCCGGCTCCGGCAAGCCGGAAAGCAGGATGGTTGCCACTGTGCCTACAAACCAGTCAGGATGTGGCGGGCAACCGGGGACATTTACTAATGGAGTACTGATACCCTTGGCTTGAAGAACCTCACCGACGCTGCGACACTGAGTAGGGTTAGGATATGCAGCAGGAATTCCCCCAAAAGCAGCACAGCTACCCAAAGCAATAACTGCCAGCGCATCCTTAGCCAACGTTTCAATCCACGCTTTCATAGTCACTGGCCTACCATCTTGCTCTCCAACCACCCCATAGATACCATCTTTAGCTGTAGGTATAGCCCCTTCTACAATGAGAATGTAACCTCCCTTTTTCTTCTTCGATGTATCCACCATAACCTCAATGGCAGGTGCTCCCGCGCCTGCCATTACAGTAGGATGAAACCTCAGATTTATATGACAGCCTGGGAGCACTTCATCAACCAAGAGGTTTTTAATAGAGGGATTTATAACATTGAGAAGAGAAACTGAGCATCCAGTACAGCCAGCGGCCTGCAACCATATCGCCGGATATTCTTTTGTATCCATAAGTCCTCACCGCCTTTCTATAAAATTCAACATATCCGGGCAAAATATTCATCAGGAAGGATATTTCCCCATTCCAAATTCCTTTAATCATAAAGGTAAGCCCTCGGTTATTCGGTTATTCCTTCCACCTTCAATCGAAGAGGAGATTCTTTGAGCTCCATGGCACTAATTCTTAATTGCAACTTCTACAGTGCTACTCATACTGCGCCCTTATGAATGAGACCTGCTTTAGCTAAGATTTCTTTAACCGACTGTAAAGCAGGTGAGTTCTCAGACAATTCCAAGAGCGGTTTGCCCTTCAAATTATATTCCTTCACCTCAGGGTCATATTCTATTCTCGCTAGATAAGTTTCTCCGCTGCTTCGCAAATATTCTTCTGTCTCCTCGGTGAACTTGTAGTTGCCCACAAGATAGAGGTGATGGTAATTCACCCTCAACTCCTTGGCAATATCTAAGACCCTTCTTATATGCTTCACCGATTTCTCCGAGGGGTCTAAAATCACAAACAGGTCATCTATGTCCACCACCACCTTGCGATTGAAATGCTCTAATCCTGCAGGAGAGTCTAATATCACCTCTTCATAATCTTGAACTACAGTGGGCATGAAGTCTTTAAGCACTGCATCTGGGGCACAATAACAGCCTACAGCAAACTTTGTCCCCAAGCTGATAAAATCAAATCCTCCGTCCCTATACAAACAATCGTCCAAAACTCGAGACAATAATTCTGAGAAGACATTATAACCGGAGCGGCCAACCCTCTCTCGTGCAAATTCGTACAGCATGGCTGAAATGGTCTTCTTTCCATTTGCTTCCAAATCTATTCCAAGCATATCGGCTAGGCTCTCATCGGGATCCATGTCTATAAGGAGCTTAGGAGAATTCAAACATCTGCTAGCCAAAGCTGCGAAGGTTGACTTTCCTGTGCCCCCTCTTCCAGTACAGACAATTACATCACCCATATTCTTATAGCTATCTATTTAGCGCTCTTATCCTAACTATTCTAATTTTGCCGTGACCTGTTTTATGTAAGCCATTTACATCCTGCATTGCTGACAAATCAGCTTACTCCCTCTTGTTTTCTGTAGCGACATATAGCAATCATAGACGTTATCAGTTCATTCCTGCTTAATCTAATATCCTGCTTTAGTCAGAATCTCTTTGACCGAAACCAGAGCAGGTGAATCTACCGGCAATCCTAGAAGTGATTTGCCTTCCAAGTTATACTCTTCCACGTTGGCGTCATATTCTATTTTGCCCAAGTAAATCTCGCCACTCTTTTTTAGATACTCTTCTGCTCCTTGGTCAAACTCATAATTGGCTACCAAATAAAAGTGATCATATTTGGTCCCTACTTCCTCCATGATTTTTTTTATTCGCGGTATGTGCTTTAATGATTTTTCAGAGAGATCACATATGACAAACAGGTCGTTTATGATAGGGACAATATTTCGGTTCAAGTGCTCCACTCCGGCTGGTGAATCTACTACTATGTTAGTATAGTTCTGAGCTAACTTGGGAATGGTTTTCTTCAGTAATTCGTCTGGAAAGCAAAGACAGCCTTCGGTCAACTTTGTTCCCAACGTAATGAGATCAAAAGCTCTATCCTCGTATAGACACTCACTCCACAGCAAAGAGTTCATCATATCTTGAGTTGTAATCAAAGAACTGCCCTTGCCGCTTTTTCTTTTTTCGACAACTTCATAAAGGGCTTCGCAAACAGTCTTCTTCCCCTCCTTATGGAAATCAAATCCAAGCATATCAGCAAGGCTGAGATCGGGGTCGAGGTCAATAAGCAAAGAAGGAGGCTTCAGATATCTACTAATCAAGGCGACAAAAGTCGATTTTCCTACGCCTCCCCTTCCAGTACAGACAATTCTCCTAGACATTACACCACCTGTTGCGCTATGCCTCGTTCTTTAGCTGCTAGATCTTGTGGAGGAAGTTGAGTAATAGGTGATAACTTTACTACTGCATCATATTCGGGAGGGCAAACATCCATACAGGTACCGCAATTAACACACTTTTCTTGATCAATAACCTTTGTCTTCCCTTTTTCGCCTTTAATTGCCTCAGTGGGGCAGGTAAGGACGCAATGCTCACAGCTTCTTTCGCATTTATCTGGCAAGATGTAGTAAGCAGTGAGTTTGGGACATACTTTGGCGGGGCAGCACTTCTCCAGAATATGAGCTTCATATTCGTCTCTGAAGTAACGCAGGGTTGTGAGGACAGGATTGGGAGCTGTTCTACCCAAGCCACAAAGCGATCCTGCCTTAACATCCTCAGCCAATGCAAGGAGCAGGTCGATATCCTCTATTTTGCCTCGGCCAGCCGTGATGTCCTCCAAAATGTGTAGCATTTGCAAAGTCCCCAAGCGACACATAGTGCACTTGCCGCAAGACTCCTTGGTTGAGAAATCAAGAAAGAACTTCGCAGCATCGACCATGCAATTATCTTCATCCATGACAATCATACCACCCGAACCCATCATCGAGCCAGCCTCTCGAAGGGAATCATAATCAATAGGGATGTCAAGCAAAGTCTTGGGGAGACATCCCCCCGAAGGCCCTCCTATCTGTATTGCTTTAAACTGCTTGCTCTTAGCAATTCCACCACCGATGTCATAAATAAGCTCATGAAGTGTTGTTCCCATAGGCACTTCTGCTAACCCCGAATTAATCACTTTGCCTGCTAGGGTAAACACTGCTGTGCCCTTGCTTCCATCAGTGCCGATAGAGGTAAACCAATCCCCCCTTCGCTCAATTATCAAAGGAACATAAGCAAAGGTCTTCACATTGTTTAATAGAGTAGGTTTATCCCATAATCCAAGCTCGGCAGGATAAGGTGGCCTGGGTTTAGGTGTGCTCATTCTCCCTTCAACAGCCGCTATCAGTGCTGTTTCTTCACCAGAGACAAAAGCACCAGCGCCGGCTGCTATCTCGATATGGAAACCAAAACCACTCCCTAAGATGTTATTCCCCAGGAAACCTAGTTCCCCGGCTTGCTTTAAAGCAATCTGGATACGCTCAATAGCCAAAGGATATTCAGCGCGGACGTAGATATAGCCCTGTTCGGCACCTACGGCGTAGCCGGCAATAATCATACCCTCAATAACTTGATGCGGATCGCTTTCCAAAACGACCCGATCCATAAAAGCACCGGGGTCTCCTTCATCAGCATTGCATATGACATATTTTGGTGTGCTTCCAGCCTTACGGCATAGCTCCCACTTCCGATGGGTAGGAAATCCAGCCCCCCCTCTTCCTCGCAACCCAGATTTCTTCAGCTCCTCAATTATCTCATCAGGCGACATCTTTAACGTTCTCTCCAAACCTCTATATCCACCATTGGCAATGTAGTGATTTATATTTTCAGGGTCTATGTAGCCACAGCGGGATAGTATAAGGCGAAGCTCACGCTCAAATCTGGGAAGCTCGGGAATGTAGATTGCTTCCCCATCACCTCCTTCAAAGGTGCCTAGGGCAAGCTCTAGGCACGGGTCATCGCCGGCAACATAACCTTCCACGAGTCGGGGTACAATCTCCGGAGTCACATTGGCATACACAACACGAAGAGAACCAGCCTTGGATATAACAACCAAAGGGTCAGCGTAGCAGAGACCCGTGCAGCCAACCTGGATAATCGGGACCTCCAGCCTTTGTCGCGTTAGCTCTTTTTTAAAGGCGTCAACCACATCCAGGGCACCGGCTGCCCGCCCACAAGTAGCTGTACCGACAAGAATGTAGCTACCCCGCTGCAGAGCTTCCCATTCCGACTTCGCTTTATTAGTAATTTCCGCGAAAGTCATCTTAACCAATATCAAGATTCAAAGGTAAAAATGCAAAGTGATAGGCCAAGCATTGAAAATAACACATTTCTGCATTTTGAATTGTAATTTTGATTTTTAACTTTTGCTCTTTGATTTCCCTTCTTTAGGCTCGCCTTGAGCTTCTTGTTTATACGGTATTAAAGCCTCCTCCATCTTAAAGGGTGTCATCCTAGGATAAATTTTATCCTTTACTACTACGACAGGGGCCAGCATGCAACACCCGATACAAGCCACCCTTTCCAAGCTGAAGTTACCATCCTCGGTGGTTTCGCCTACCTTGATATCTAACTCACGCTCCAGGGCTTCTAAAATAAGTTTACCCCCCGCTAAGTGGCAGGCAGTTCCCATACAAACCATGATATGGTATTTTCCTAACGGAACAAAACGAAACTGATTATAAAAGGTAGCAACTCCCCAGACCTCAACCACTGGCATCCCCAAGAAACCAGCAATTTCCTGCATCGCTTTCCTGGGGAGATATCCCAGCTTTGTCTGAACTTCTTGCAATAGCGGGATTAAATTTTTCTCTTCTTTTTTATGCGAGCTTAAAATCTCAGCTATCGTTTGGCTAGCCTGTTTCTCTGTAATCATCCTTTAAGTTGCTTAGCAAATCCAGGCAAAAAGGCCCCTATTCCAGTCGTTTCCTTGGGTCCAACTATTATTTCCCATTCAAGGTTCAAAGCATCTTCCAGCTCACCTTTGATTCTGGCCACCTTCCCCGGGATAACTAGTTTCCTATGCTTCACCTTATCTGCAACGCCACATTTCTTGATAAATGTTCCTATAGAATCGCCGCTAAACTTACCTGCCGCCCAGGCACTGAGGACACCAAGTCCTTCCGCATCCTTAACACAAACATAGGCAGGAATCTTAGTAGCCTCAACAGCAGATGAGACAAGGAAATAGGTCAAAGCCCAGTTTGAAGTAACAAGGACCGGGGAATATTCATCAGGTTCTCCCACTTCATAATACTTCTCTTCTACTGCCATAGGAAAACGAGGGTCAGTATAGATATTAAGCCGTTGAACCAGAAGAGGAAGTAGAGAATACTGGTCAAAATCAGAAAGGACAATGATACCAGCCCATTTAGGTATATACGCCGAGGCTAAGAGTATTTCCTTCAGTCCATCCTGGGACATGAAACAAGGAAAGGCAATAGTGGGATAGCCAAGTGGCCTGAAACCATGCTTTAGCGCTGCCCTTCTGATAAAAGTTTGGTCTCTTATTGCCTCCAGCAAGTTTTTAGAACCGGGGTTTAAAACCAGTTCCTCAATCCCAGAATCTTTCAACTTGGTAGTTAAAGGAACCAGTTCCTCAATACTATCTCCCCGAAGACCAACAGGAGTAAGGTTCGCTTTAATCTTGAGAATGGCCTCATCAACGTTTTCCTTTGTTATAGGATAGAGAAGCGGATGTCTATCTGCACATATGTCCCGTGCCGCAAATAAAGCATCCATATCTTCTGAGATTAAGACCATACCTAAGTTTGTTGAATCATAAATTTTCTTCACCAAAGCTAAGAACCTGTTCTTGTTCCCTGATCCATAATAAGGTGCCAGGAGGTCTGCCTTTAGGTTCACACTAACCCAGGGAAATTGCAATTCCTGAATCTTCTTTATTTTCTCCTCTATTTTGGCATCGTCTTCCCTGTCTGAGATGAGGAGGGCAATACCTGGTGAATGGACAAAAGTCTTCTCGTGCCGATATATCACTTCTTCATTTCCGACTTTGACAGCGTTCTCCCCGGCGCCTATGGTAACAAGCTTTATCGGCGGTGCCAGAAGATCTACTAGCCTGGCTTTCACCTCCTCGGAGAGGTAAGGGCATTTGTCCACAGTAGTTCCACCTGAAGCCAGTTTCATGGCAAAGGCAAAACAAGTAGGAAAGCCACATTCCTTACACGGCTTCCTGCCCGGGAGCATCTTTACAATCTCAGAACCCGAAATTGGCATGGCAAATCTCCTTCTTCGTTAAATTCTAAATCCTAAGCTCCAAATAATCTCCAAATTCAAATTCCGAAGGATCAAACTAATTTGAATTTTGGATTTCGGTCATTTGAATTTGTTTAGGATTTGGTACTTAGAATTTAGTATTTCCCCTTCTATGTTGGGAGCTCTACTTCCCCTTTTAGCCAAGGATGCCCTACTTTTTCTAAGAACTCTAGAAGCTCATCCACATTTTTTACATCTTCCTCTGTAGCTATTTTATCGTAGAGCCCTTTCTCTTCCAAGACATCTTTATATCTTGCCTTTAACTCCCTTGGCATCCACACAACTCTAGCCAGGCCACCATCTGCCTGGATGAATTTGGGAGACCGCAGTTGTTCTAATCCGGTCCCCAGTCTTCCTTCTACTTGTTTCCCTCCAGAAGTCTCACCAGCCATATGGGAAAATGTCTCCCCAATTACAGTTTCACCCTTGAATTCTCGATGCACTACACCAAAGGCATCCACCTCAGGAATATAATACACAATTGCCTCGAAACAGCCACAGGACGTATGTGGGTGCTCAAATGCACTATACAGATAAACTCTATCGTAGGTTCCCAGTGATTTCTCAGCCTCCACCTTATTCACCCCTGAGTATTCACCTTTTATAGCATCTATAAGTTCCCCCTTTGGTATAGCAAATATGGGCCCCTCAGGGTCAATCTTGGCAGCGGCTCTACCGTCAAACCAATTTATCGCTCCACAGTTGGCAATTCTATTCGGAGTTATAATAGAGACATGGGTTGGAGCAAAACTCTGGCACAGAACACAGCCGTAAAAAGTATCCACATCCTCATCATTTAAAGTCTTTGCCCGTTCATCTCTGGCAGCATAGACTTCCATGGCATAGGGAAGAAGCTCCTCTATCTTATTTTCATCGGTGATAATAGTGATTTGGATTTTCTCGATAATCGGCATCTCTGATGTATAAAGCAGGATATAAACCTCTCCCAATTCTCGCAGTGAATTAAAGCCTTTTTTATAGCAGTCCTTACTTACCCTCATCCACATATCCTGCCTTTGATTCATGTGATACCAGCCCTCGACATAATTAGTGAACATATGAATCCTTCTCTCAATGATCGCTTCGGCGTCCTTGTCTAATTCTCCCCCAGCAACATCTACCAGAATGGCAATAGGATAGGTACCACCGCCTTTCTCTTCATCATAAGGCTCTAAATCACATAGGTCCGGGCCGATAATCTCTACTTTCGCATTTTCTACTTCCTCAGGACTCTTGACTGTTGCTAATTCAAATTTGTGCGCTACTTTTGGCCCACCGAACTCAATGTACAGGTTTTCCTTCCTTATCACTTCTCCTTCATACTGAGGCCCAATATCTACATGGAATTCGCCTGCCATTTTCCCTAGCTTCCTTTCTCTAAATTAGCTACCAGGTTCTCTAAGAACTCCTGCCACTTCACATCTTTTTTAAAGTTGGGGAGTGAGTAGTTGGCATGGGGGAAATAATGCTTACACAGCGTCATAGTCTTTAGATGAGGTGCAAAGTGTTTGAGCGTAGAAAGACTTTGATTACCAAGATCCGATCTTATGCCAAAGAAAATAACCAGGTCATGGTTTCCTACCTTCTTAACTCCCGGCCAGTCTGGGTCTTTAAGAGCATTTACTATCTCAACGACATCATAAACGCTGTCAGGCTTCACCCCAAGCTCTACCACCTTTCCTTTAGTCTGAGCTGTCGCACATATTGGGATATTAGCCACTTTAGCTATGTCAAGGGCGTACTCCAGAAGCAGTTTTCCATCAGGCGAAGATTCTAGCAATAGAGGGCCAATCACAAGCAGGGGCCTTTTAGCCTTCTTAATCAGATTGGCATACTCTGCGGGGTCCTCAACCAGTCTGGCTGATTTGATTCCCGTTAAAACATTAACCCTGTGGCGCGGTATTACTGAACTCATTTTTTCATCTTTTTAAGCCATTTTCCTGTTACTAGTGTATCACTGCATCCACAGGAACTTTAGTAGGATAGGTGCCAATGAGGGTAGGCAATCCAATAGGCTCTCTGGGTTGCCAGCCGATTTCCTGTAGATGTGCCCGTACTTCCTTTTTATAGACTAGCGGTATGTCAGCATCCCTGCGGACAAAGAGGTGTAAGTCTTCGGGAAGACCAGGTCCAATATACTTCCTATACAGGGAAATATAGTGGTTCAGCTTTATCGCTCTTCCCTGAGGAGTATCGTTTCTTCTTATGCAAAGCTTGGCAATCATGGGCATAGCTTTTTCTTTAGTCTCACATACGTAAGCCAGGTGCTCAGGCGCTGGCTCCACAGTATCCACAATCTCCCTCTTCCTAGCATCCATAACCTTCCAGTCGTCCTCTTCCTTTCTGGAGAGGAATAGTCTTCTATACTTGGAGGAGTGAGGTCCCAAAACAACAGGAACACCCAGCCTGTTAAACCCTGTACCAATGGAAGCCGCCTTTTGGGACATTGCTCCCCAAGCTACGCCACAGACACCTACCCTGTTAAGGACGTAATCGGCCATGACCTCGTAGTTGCCTCTCAAGGGAAGAGCAGCAAAGATATTGGCTATTTTTATTGCTGCTCCAGAGATATGAGCATTGGAGACACAGGAGCCAATATTTACTACGCCTCCAGCAGCGAAGTCTGGGGGATATTTCTCGTAAACAGTCAAGCCATCCTTGTCCTTTTTCATTCCGGCGACCATAGCAGCACATCCTGTGAGAACCACGATATACTTTCTCTTGGCGAATTCATCCACCATGTCAGCAACATCATCTATATCGGGGTAGTTAGAACATCCTACTAAGGCAATAACTCCCGGGATTGTGCCTAAAGTTATAGGCGCACCAACGTTTCTTATTTCGGTATCCATAACTGGACCACGTCCAGTCCTGCATTTCCAAGTCTCCATGCTTGCTGCCGTCTGCATTATCTTAAAGATAGGAACATTGTTGGGACATTCTTGTTCACACTTACCGCAGCCAATACATTGCAGGATTTGCTGCCTTATTAAATCAAAGTCACCTTTAGCGACCTCAGTGATACCACCGCCAATATTAAAGAGGTTAGGACACACCTGCTCGCACATTTTACAGTTAGTGCACTTCTTAGCCAGTTCTATGGCTTCTTCCTCCGTTAACCACCCCTTCTTCCTCTGAGGAGCGATTTCCATGGCAACTTTAACCGCTACCTCGGCCGCCTTTATAGAGTCCAGGATTGCAAATTGTTCTTTATTATCCACCATTCGCCTTACTATCTCATCAGTATCTATTTCTGTGGCATCCTCAAGTCCATACATAGCCTTATCCAGACAGGCGATAACTGCTGAACCAACCTTGGCTGCTTCCTGAGGTGTATCTGTCCTGATGCACTGCTCATCAGTCATTATCACATCGGCGATACCTGCCCTCATGAAGAAAAGTGCGCGGGAAAGAGGACCAACTATTTTGGCTTTGCTCGAATATCTGGTTGTCTCCAGCGCAGTGCAACACAGGCCACAAACTTCTACCTGGTCTTCAAGGTTGTGCTCCCTGAGGTAGTCAATTACCACCGTCGAAGTAGCTGGGTTATGCCCTGATACTAGGATCACGGGCTTACTTTTATCTATCGCTCCCCATCCCATGTCAACTAGAGGTGTCTCAGCAACAGAGGCAGGAAAACCAAATCCCACTATTTGTGCAATATCAGCAATTTCCATCCCTACATGGTCCAGCATGCTAGCATGCAGGGCCTTGGACTCATAGTCCAAAGCGCTTCCCTCTTGCCCTGTATGGCAAGAATCAAGGAGATGAGTAATTTCCTTGAAAACATACTCTAGAGCTATTTGAAGATCCCCTAGAGTCTCAGGCTTCAAACCTACAACTGTCCTTATATTTGGCGCTTCCACTTCGATAAATGTTCCTAAGTCTATCTTCTTATCCAGACCACGTTTTTCAATCAAGAACTCCAGAATATGCCCACCATGTGCAGCATGAGCAGAGCATCCCATCAAGCAGGCGAGAAGTACAAACCTGGCTTGCTGGGTAGCTATGTCAATACCACAGGCGCCTCTTCTTCCTTCGGTTAAGTCACACTTACCGTATGTACAGAAGCAACACAAATCACAGAATGGCATATAAAAAGGCGCATATGTTTTCAATAACCTCATGTCCCACTGTCTGAGGTCAGGAATTTCCGGCATCGGAGTGGGCCCTACTGGCTCCCAAGGAATCTCTGCCTTAATACGCTCGTAAATCTCCTCTAATTTCTGTGATAGCTTTTTCCCCGTTGCTGACATTTTTATTGTACTCCGATTGTTTCCTTTACCAAACTCAAGGCCACGGGATGCCTTAATACAAGGATATTTGCTCCAGCCAAAAGGAGCGATAGCGCTGTTATCCCTTCCCAAAGCAAGCCTTGTTCTTTGCTTTCCTTAGCTTGCTTTGTCTTCCAACACTCATCTCCAAGATTGGCGATTATAGGCATCATAGCCATATTATCTTTAGTTATCACACCAATCTGCTTTACCCTCTCCATTAGAGAGAAACTATATTCCATGCCATAGCCCAATGCTGAAGACAAGGGGTCTATCACAATTCTATCCGAGGGAAAGAACTTGCTGAGTTTCACATTCAACTCTTTAAGCAGATTGATATCCAAGGGAGTTTGGGCGATAGCTGTATGCCCATGCTCTAAAATCGCCCTGCCCACCACTTCGTAATTTTCCTTGAGCACGGGGCCTATGAGAAGGTTCATTCCATTACACGTTTCAGCAACCTTAGGAAGAACCTCAGCATCTTTGTTCTCGTCTCCTGAGCCATAGACAATCAAAGGCACATCTATTGCCTCGGCTATTTCTTTGACCAATGCCGCCGCTTTGTCAGCAGGAGTATCCTTGCCCGCCGGGTCGGTGCCCACAAGGTAAAGAGAAACTGCATCCACAGCAAAATCTTGACATTTCTTAGCCCACTTAATTGGCTCGGAGATTACGTCTTTAAAAGGCTCAATCAGATGCTCTGGCCAATCCTGAGGTTCCATATCAAGAACTTCCAAGGCAAACCTCGCTGGATTAGCATTTGAGCCCTGATCAAAAAAGTGAAGAGGGAGAATATTCTCTCCCCCAATCTTTAAGCTCTTCCTGCCTTCTCCAATAATTACCTCTCTCACTACTCCAGCATATGCTTCGACTGGTGCTTTATATTCCATCTTTTTCCTCTCCTAACTTTCCAGCCATGCATTGGAGTATAAGGTCTCTCCCATGAGAACCTTGGCTGTTTTCACATACTCAAGTTTTCTTTGAGGTAGAACAGAGAGGTCTATATCCTCTCCATCCATGATCTTATAAACAAGCTCGCAAATTTCCGGCATTTCCCCCTTAACTAAACTCATAAGTTCCTTGTCCAAAGGATCAGCGATAGCAGAATATAGCTTATTCTTACCCAACATAACCAGATATGTGCGGTTAAGAAGCGGTCGGAGTTCACTGGGTACCCCATTGGATAAATTGGAAAGCCCCACTGTTGACTTAACTCCAGGCAGAACATCTTCAAGTATCTTGATAAATTCCAAACAGGCTACAGCAAATCTTTGTCCCTCACCAGCAGTACTCACAGGGAGAATTATGGGATCAACCCAGATATCCTCGTTGGGAATTCCCAATTCATTGGCATAGGCAACCGTGTCCATAATACTCTCTATTTTGGAATCAACATCTGGAGGCATTCCCTTATCTGTCATCACCGAAATCACCACATCGCAGTTATATTTTCGGGCTAATGGAAGCATTTGTTCTTTAGAATCAGTCTTCCCCGAAGCAGAGTTAAGCAAAGGTCGCTTCTGGCAAGCTTTCAAGCCTGCCTCCATAGCTACAGGATTCATAGTATCTATGGACAAGGGTAAATCAGTAGTTTCCTGAACTGTGTTAACCAACCACTGCATAGTTTCCTCGGTGTCTTTTTTCATGGGGCCAACATTCAAGTCAATGTAATCGGCCCCAGCTTCAGCTTGGGCTTTAGCCAAATCTTGGATGACTTTGGGATCTCTTTCTCTTATCGCTGTAGAGACTGCCCTGGCAAGGACATGTATATTTTCACCTATGATAACCGTCTCAAGCACCCCCTGATCTATCCATTCGATATCTCAAATAGTCTATGCACTTTAGCAAGGGTAAGAGCGTTTGTCAAAAATTTCTCCCCCCAGAGAAAAGAACAAGCGATAATCAGCGTTAATTTCACCGCTTTGCTATAATTTTTACGAATTTCAGGGAATAGATAGACAGCAAAATCCTGACAATTATCTCAGACTCTCGACTAGTTAGGATAATAAGTTTAAATGGCTAAGGATTATTATGGAATCTTAGGCATTCCTCGGAATGCCTCGGATGCAGAAATCAAGAAAGCCTATCGAAAACTGGCCATGCGATATCATCCCGACCGCAATCCCGGAAGAGAAAAATGGGCTAATGCGAAATTCAAGGAGATAAACGAGGCTTATGGAGTCCTTGGTGACCCTCAAAAAAGAAAACAGTACGATCAATTTGGCACTGTAGGCGGAATAGGCGACGTCTTTAGTAGCCCTTTCACCCGAACCACTTTCGAGGATATGATGAAGGACTTTGGCGGAGCTGGCTTGAGATTTGATTTTCTTGATGACATATTTGGCGATTTCTTGAAGGGCAGAGGCTCTTCTTTCTCCTTCAGAAGCTTCGGTGGCAGACCTGGCGAAATGAAATTTCAAGCCTGGCCGGGGCAAGAAATCAATCTGGACGAAATATTTGGCCAGGCTCGAAAAAACAATGCTGTTCACTATGAGCTTGCAATCAGCCCGCGAGAGGCCCTGCAAGGGGTGAGGAAGGTATTAAAAAGAAGAGGTAAAAAGCTGGAGGTAAGGATACCTGCCGGGGTGAGGACAGGCAGCGTGGTAAGATTGAGGAATGCTCGCCAAATAAGTGATGGTTTGCCGGGCGATATATTGATTAAAATTATAGTTAAATAAATCCAGTCTTGCACCAGGATACAAACAAAGGACGAAGTACTGTGCTTCGCTTTCGTCAATGGTTTATTCAGCATAGGTTATACATACTCGATACATTTATGATAATATTGAGGAGATACATCGGTACATTTACCCTTGTAGAGCTTTGCACCCAAAGTCTATTCTACATAACTATTTAAGGTAGAGAGCCTCACACTATGCCTTTGAATTTAGATTGGAAGCCACGTCGAATATTCTATGGGTGGTGGGTTGTAGGCGCATGTTTCCTGATTTCACTATACGGGGGTGGAGTTGTTTTCTACGGGTTTACTGCCATCTTTGAACCTCTGGCTGATGAATTTGGTTGGAGCTATGCACAAATTTCATTTGCCGCTTCACTACGTGGACTGGAGGCAGGCCTTCTTGCCCCATTGGTGGGATTGCTTGTCGACCGGTGGGGGCCAAGGAAATTGCTTCTCAGCGGATCAATCATTACCAGCCTGGGTTTAATGCTTCTCAGCCGTACCAGTTCCCTGGGCACATTCTATGGAGCCTTCGTGGTAATTGCTATAGGCATGAGCACGTGTAGCAGCACGGTGTTAATGACAGCGGTTGCCAACTGGTTCCGGAAGAAAATAGGTATAGCCACAGGGATTATGATTTGTGGTTATGGATTTAGCGGCTTGCTAGTGCCGGTCATGGTTGGTCTTATTGATAGATATGAGTGGCGGATGGCGATAGCCATCCTCGCCATAGGAATGTTGGCCATATGTTTACCACTGTCTCTTTTAGTCCGCCATAAACCTGAACAATATGGCTACCAGCCCGACGGTGCAGTATATGAGGATGTAAAATCAAATGACTGCCCACTTCCAGCCGAATCCGTTGAAGTAAATATTAAAGCGAGTCAAGCTATAAAGAGCCTCACCTTCTGGCACATCACTCTAGCACTATTGTGTCAGGCAGCAATAGTAAGTGCCATTACTACACATGTAATGCCTTATCTCAGCAGCATTAATATCACCAGGGCAAAATCCAGCCTGATAGCCAGCGCAATCCCGTTGGTAAGCATTGGTGGCCGCATTGGTCTGGGCTGGCTTGGAGATAGAATAGATAAGAGGCGACTGATAGCCGGTGCTCTTGCAATGATATGTGGTGGTTTATTATGTTTCGGGTTTGCCTCCCCTGAAGCCAACTGGTTATTTATTCCTTTCCTCATCCTTTACGGTATTGGCTATGGGGGCAACAACACGTTGAGGGCGTCTGTGCTAAGTGAATTCTTTGGCAGAAGGAATTTCGGAGCCATACACGGCCTCGTGATAGGAATAATGATGATAGGAAGCATAGCTGGCCCACCCGTAGCCGGCTGGGTATTTGATAAGTGGCACAGTTACCAGCCGATATGGTTTGTGTTTGCTGGCCTTGCCGTTGCCGCTCTAGCATTGGCGGCAACCACACCCCCAATCAGCACTACAGTTCAACAACCGATTGACAGGACGTAACCCTAGAATGTGGTCGCTTAATCTATTGGGCTGAGGACGGAGGCAACTAAGCCTTATAAATCAAGCTATTACTAAATTCAAGTTAGCCCTTACAATCTTGATTAGAAGCACAACAGAAAGAAGATCTAAGATTGCCAAGTAAGTTAGGAAAGTCGATAAGTCCCACCGTGACTCCATTTCCCTGTCCACATCAACCGCACATGTTACAGAGTCAAATGAACAACCTCCTGCATTTTACACTCGTTTGTCTCAGTCAATGGAGAATGAAAAATCAAATAAAACAATTTTTCCTCAATCGTCACAAATTACTTTTGAATGTGGTATATTTATTACAGAAAATTCCCAACGATTCACAAATATGATACACGGCATTTTGACCAATTGCCTCAATATAGATTACTAGGAAAATAAGCATGCCATATGGATATATCGGCAAGATTTTGCGAGTTAACCTTTCCTCGGAGAGCTTAATTATTGAGAAGCCTCCAGAGAATTTCTACCGCCAATATTTCGGCGGCGAGAGCTTTGTAGGATACTTTCTGCTAAACGAACTCCAGCGAGGTGTAGATCCCCTTGGTCCAAACAATAAACTCATTTTTGCCACTGGTCCGCTGACAGGGGTGCCAGTGGGAGGCTGTGGCCGTCATAGCGTGGGTGGCAAGTCACCTCTTACAGGGGGATTTGGCGAAGCCGAGGCCGGAGGCTACTGGGGAGCCGAACTCAAAATGGCTGGCTTCGATGCCATAATTGTTGAGGGTAAGGCAGAAAAGCCCGTCTACCTTTTCATCCGAGATGGAGAAGCTAAGATTAAGGACGCTCGCCATCTCTGGGGACTAAAGACTTTAGAGTGCCAGAATGCCATCCGCGAAGAGCTAGGTGACCCGGGCATAAAGGTTGCCCAAATTGGACCTGCGGGAGAGAATCAGGTTCGATTCGCCTGCGTGGTGAATGATTTAGATGCTTTTGCTGGCAGAACCGGTATGGGGGCGGTTATGGGTTCCAAAAACTTAAAAGCAATAGCTTGCCGAGGTCACCAACGTCTTTCTCTAGCCGACACAAAGGCCGTGGCCGATATCGCTCGGTGGATCAGGAATAATGCCCCAATTAACAATAAAAGAATGCGGGATCTGGGCACAGCCTCGATTGTTACAACTTTGAACCGACAGGGAGGCTTGCCAACCTATAACTTTCAGAAGGGCTCTTTTGACGGAGCCGATAAAATAAGTGGCGAAACTATGAGGGACACCATCTTTTTAAGGAGGAGAAGTTGCTTTGCGTGTCCTGTTCAGTGCAAACGAGAGGTAAAGGTAGATGAGCCTTATACGGTTGACCCCCGCTATGGAGGGCCAGAGTATGAAACACTAGCTTCTCTGGGCTCTAATTGTGGCATAGATGATTTGAAAGTTATCGCTAAAGGTAATGAGCTGACCGCTGCATATGGCTTAGATAGCATATCCTGTGGCAGTGTTATTGCCTTTGCTATGGAGTGCTTTGAACATGGTCTCCTGACGCTGCGAGATACTGGAGGGATAGATCTCCGTTTCGGCAATGGGCCAGCATTGCTGCAAATGATTGAGCAAGTTTCTCTACGTCAAGGTCTTGGAGCTTTACTATCGGAGGGGGTAGCCCGGGCAGCGAAGAAAATTGGACCAGAGAGCGAAAAATTCGCCCTCCACATAAAGAGCCAAGAGTTGCCGATGCATGAACCTCGTTGGAAGCAGGGCATGGGCGTTGGATTCAGCATGTCACCAACAGGCGCTGACCATTGCCATAATATGCATGACTCAGCCTATACCAGTCTTACCCCACTACTGGAGTATTTTAAAGCTATAGACATATTAGAGCCACTGCCCACCAGTGACCTCTCTGCGGCAAAGATACAGCTGCTCATTTATGATTCGCTATGGAAACA
>JAGHCA010000014.1 GCA_021160725.1 Dehalococcoidia bacterium
AAAGTTGATAAAGAGTCTTGCCGTCCCACAAAGTTCCCTGCTTTATCTGAAAATATTCATTATCACAATCAATAGTTATAGTATCTGGTGTATAAGTCTGTAGTTTAACGGCATCGGCACCTGCTTCTTTAGCAGCATGAAGAATCTTCACCGCTTGGTCAAAGTCCTGATTGTGGTTGGCCGACATTTCAGCTACCGCATAGACAGGGCAACCCGGACCAATTTGCCGATTGCCTATCTGAATATACGTTGACATCACAACTCCCCTCCCTTATCGGATGGCTCGTACCAGTTCAAAGGCCTCTGCGACCTCAAATCCAACGAAAGTCCCCCACCGTTTTGCAATGGCATAAAGTGCTTCGGATGAACGGGGATGGGGGAAGGAACGAATTTCGCTCTCATATAGTCTCATCGCCTCCAGTTTGATTTCCAGTGTAGCGCTGATATCCACAAAGAAATTGGGGAAAAAAGCAGGATGAAACTGCTGAAAAGCCCATTCTGTTGAGGAAGGAACTTCGAACGCATAGATTTCTCTCACTGATTGACCAGGGATAGGGCGTGTTGCCGTTACCACAGCCCGATGCGTTACCGCATGGTCAATGTTTAAGTCACCAGCATGGTGGGTGTAGATGGCTTGCGGCCGAACACGTCCTACTAACTCCTCAATAATCTTCACTATATCCAATAATGGCACGGTATCGAAGCGGTTATCAGGCAGGCTATGTATGGAAACGCCCTTAGCACCCAGTAGTTTTGCTACTTTCTGGGCCCGTCTGCGAAGGTTCTCAACCAATGCTAGATTGGCTTCTTCTCGCCGCTGATACCGGGACGTGATTCCCTCACCTAAGATGGCAATATAAATATCATTCCCTTCTTGAGCTAATCGGGCAATAGTCCCACCGCAGCCAAGAACTTCGTCATCGGGATGAGCAGCGATGACAAGTATAGTCATGCTTCTTCCCTCTCCTCTATTGGCGTAATCTTTACATCAGCGATGATCCGGCCATTGTAAAGCGCTGCCCGTGAGAACTCATACCGGAAGCCAGCATATTCTATGAACGCCTTTGGGTAACCTTCAGCATCCAGCATGCGAATAAAGTAGTACAGAGCTTGCAAATTGGGTAATTCTGGAATCCTGCTTTGATGAGGCTTGCGTCGCTTGAAAATAACTACTTCCCCAGTTTGCGGTTGGGGCTCGGGCCGCTCTTCAATAATGCGGCGAATCATCCGTGCTGCTAAATAAGTTGCTCGAATATAAATTTCCTCAGCATTTCCTTCTAAACATAGATCTTCTTTAAAATACACAGGACCAGCATCGAGCTCTTCAGTCATACGCAATGCTGTAAGTTTGGTGTGACGATGTCCACGCACAATCAAGTTCTGTAAAGGGCTACCCCCTCGCCCGTAAGGCACATCAGTCATGTGGAAACATATGCACTCATACTTATTGATGATATCAGGCGGAACCTTCCAGGACCAATGGAGAAAGAATATGTATCGAGGGTTGATTTTTTTAACATTCTCAAGCGTTAGCTCTTGTGGCGACCCAATAAAGTGCCACTCTCCTGGCAGTTTGGTAATAACTTCATCAAAGACCCGGCGATTCCAGGGTTTGCTTCCGGCTACAATATAAACGGAGCCTGATTTAACGCTACCCATCGTTTTTTCTCCGCAAGTAATGGATAGCCGTGTGTCCCCGAACGGCTTTTAAGCCGATCTTCTTAAATTTAGCCTTTTCAAAAGCTCTAATTGAGCTCACATTATCTGGCTTGATAAACGCATGCACGATCCGGACTGAAGTGGTTCTAAATATTTCTTCCACTCCTTTATCAATGAGAAGTGTTCCGTAACCTAAACCTCGTCTCTTTCTATCTATGTTCACATCAATTTCCGCTTCTCGTTCATCTGTGATGTCAAAGCGTATCTGCCCTACAGAGGCCCCATCATTATCTAAAGCCACAAAGATAATGCAATTCGGGTCGTTTAGTTTACTTGCGAACCACTTAACGTGATCTTCCCAAGAAATTGGATCCGATGAGAACGCTGCCGCTCTCACCTGCGGATCATTCGCCCACTCCCAGAGCAGCCGGCAATCCTCCTCCCGCACTCGTCTTAACGTCAGTGTTTTTTCCTCTCTCAATTCTGTAAGAAGTCTAATACTTCCGCTGCCATCCACTAATGCCTGTGCTCTCTGAGCCACTTCAGCTCGCTTTGGCTTATCACTAATTAGAGATAACAGTGCATTCTCTATCTCTGAAGATGACAAATCTTTGTGCCACCCTAAATTCACAGCCGCCCCTGCCTGATCAAGCCCCTCAGCAATGAGACGCTGATTTTCTGCCAGAATGAGAACGAGGCTCGGCACCCCCATGAAAGCCAGCTCCCAGCAAGTAGTTCCTCCTGCTGCTATAGCCACATCCGCCCAGGCCATAAGCTCTGGCATATTCTTCGCGCTTTGGATTAAACGAATGGGGATGCAACTCTGCCCCAATGCTTTCTTCAGCACATCGGCATGGGGATTGCTTGCTCCAATGACAACAATTGCTTCAAGACCCGAAATATCCAGCTTCTGAAGCGCTTGAATCACTTTCAGCGTATAATTCCCAGGGTCACTTCCCCCCAAGGTCACCAACACCCGCCGTGCCACCTTCGGAATTTCTCGTTTCCAATCTCGCCAGGCAAGAAATTCCCTCCTTAGAAGCACATACTTTGTGCCCAACAGCAGTTTGGTATAGTAGGGTTCACAGGAGTAGTGTAAATCTTCGGCATGAAGGTTCTGATTGAGCACGATATCAGCATAGTAATGTTTCAGATGAACCATATCATCTATCACAAGCAGACGATTGCCAGCATCTTTTATTCGCTTCTGGTAAGTTTCATTAAAATGATAACCATCAAGCACAACCCAGGCACCGGGATGTCTGGCGAGAACGTTTTTCGTAACCTCCCAATCGCCAGGGTCAGGATATGAAAGAGATAGCAAATGAACCTCAATTTCCTCCTCCCGGAGCCTTCGAAGCAAGCCCTCATTCCGGCAGGCGGTGATGAAAACGACTTTGCCACCGGCACCCTTCCAGGCCTGCGCCAGTGCCAGGCAGCGCATCAAGTGGCCAGTGCCAATATGGCTGCCGGCGTCAGCACGAATGAAAAGAGTACCTGACGCTACCATGCAGAAAAGCCTCCATCTACAACCAGACATTCACCAGTAATGTAGGAAGCATCGTCCGAGGCCAGGAATGCTACGGCACTGGCGATCTCTTCTGGAGTGGCCATACGCCCCAACATTGTTCTGCTGGCATAGTTGCGGACAAACTCGTCAGACTGCCGTGTAACAGAACGTACCCCACCAGCCAATACAGCATTAACTCGAACTCCTCGTCGCCCCCAAAATGCGGCTAAGTATCTAGTAAGTCCCAATATTGCGGACTTTACCGCAGCATATTGAACTGGTGTAGGGGACATTCCAGAATGATAGATCGATTGATCCACACCCATGATACTGTATATTGAGGACAAAAAAACAATACTAGCTCTCGTGTCTGAACTAAGCTGTTCAACTAAGTATCGTGCACAAAGAAAATGTCCTGCTACATCCACTTCACACAAACGGTTAAAGTTACTGTAAGTTAATTTATTGAAAGGCGTTGCAAGACCATCACGTAGCGATGCATTGGCTACCAAAATCGTTGGAGTTCCAACCTTTCTTGCTATCTTTTCGAAAACAAACTTGATACTATTTTCGTTCGTTAAGTTGAGTTCGAGAGGGATTAGCTTAGAAGCATACTCGCTTGACTGTTCGCTAATCCACTTCTTTGCCTTTTCAGCATGTCGCGAAGCGACTAGTACTGTTACGTTAGCTGCTGCTAGCCTACGGGTGATCGCACATCCCAATAGCCCTGTCGCACCTGTTACTAACGCAATGCGACCTGATAGTCCTTTCATATAGCTCACCTCCTCAGAAGAAACTCACATAAATTAAAGTCGAGCTGGGTCGCTACATGAATAGATCGTTCCTCAGGGGTCTCTACGACGCCCAGTCGAGAACCAAAAAAATGACCTATTTCTTTTAGCTTATCAAGGCGTGCAATCTTGATTGAACCGTTGGGACGATACACTGGAGGGAGCATGGGACGTTCCTGCATATACTTGTCGCCAAAGTACAATCGCCAGTAATTATCATCATTTGGCACAATTGCCCAGTGGAAATAGTGTGGGTCAATCCTAGTAACGCTCACTAAAAAATCTAAATCACCATGCAAGAAGCGTTCTACACTTCTCCTTAAATCTTCAACTGAACGCAACGGTGAGGTAGGTTGTAGGCAAACTAAAATTTCTTTCCGCTGGGCTATATTGCCTAAAAACTCAGCCATATGCTGGCACGGTATATGAGAAGGCACCAAATCTCTACATAGATCAGGTGGCATTAGGATAGGTACACTCGCACCATAACGGCGAGCCACCTCCGCAATGGTTGGGTCTTCTGTACAGACATAGACATTGTCGAATAATTCAGAAGTAAGAGCAGTTTCAATCGAATACGCAATCATAGGCTTACCAGCCAGAGGCATCAGATTTTTGCCCGGAAGTCGCTTACTACCTGCTCTAGCAGGAATGCAGCAAAGCATTTGTTCAATCATAAATCCTTCTGTTGACTTCACTCGCCCCCCACGGTACCGTCCCAGGCTGTGTGTAAATTCACTTGCAATTAAAATTATTAGGGCTTATCCTCCTGATAACAAATGAATTTTAAAAAAAGAAAGGAGGAAAAGCC
>JAGHCA010000060.1 GCA_021160725.1 Dehalococcoidia bacterium
CAAATCTGCTAATATCAGCTTGCAGAGCATCGTAGGCTCCTCTTATCTGTTCAACATATTCCCTACTTTGGGCAAAACCTTGGTCAACTTGCTTGTCTATTTCTATCAGACAATTCCTACAAATGTTCCATAATTCATATACCTTATGTCCCTCTGGGAAAGGCCTCGATATCTTCAGAAATTCCCAGCTATGTAGTATTATTTCCTTTAACTTCAACTCTATGTAATGACGATAAAGGAAGATGATAGGATAAACAGTAAAATCTCGTTTCCAAGTCTTATCGTTGAGAAGTACGTTCACTGCCTCTTGATAATCAATAGCGTATCTACCCAAATTCATTCGTGTCATCGATTTGCCTCTCAGAAATCATCACTGAATTATACATTAGTAGGTATCAAAATCTAGGGGATTGCACAAGAGTCAGAAATGTTGGGTAACAAGACAAGCAATAGTACAGTTGTCTGCATAAGATTCTGTAGCTTTGCGAAGTTGCTGCCTTGGTATGCCGATTCTATTTTCCTTTACTCGTCATAGCCTTAGCAACTGGCAGGGCAATTCCTAGTATAACCGCAAAGCGAAACGATGTCTCCCAATCGACAGCACTCTGCCCATGCGCAATCAGGTTCCAGAGGTAGGTCACAAGTGCAGCAACCACGAAGGTCACAGCAAAAACGACTGCGCAGTCAATTAGAAATCTCTTGATTTTCATTTTTCGCCCTCTCCAAGCCTGCCTAGATGAACTACTCATTAAGTGCTCCAGTCATTGTAATCGTAATGGTAGCAGTTGCCGAAGAGTTGCTCGCTTCAGTTTGACTGGTAGTTAGCTCATCATCGGGAGTATTGGCATCACTAATTGAAGCACTAGTGTCACCCATCCCTGACAAGAGTAAGTCTGCCAGTATCAATACCAAAGCAACCAAAATAATCAATCGCTTCATAGACTTATTTCAGCCGAGGTGCCAGTCTTCCTCTAGTGCTCATTCTCTTTACCTGCCCAGAAAGCATGAACCTCTTTGAGCTTTTGTTGCCAGAATTTCACTCTTTTAATCTGTATCTCTATTGGGATAGCTTCCCCCTTTATACCCTTTCCTTCCCACGTGTCATAAGCGATATCCTGTGGTGTCCCGCTCAACTCGCTTAACCCATAAAAGCCCTGTCCTGGGCAGCCTGTATCTTTTGCGACGACGATGGCAGAGATTGGAGGACGACCATTTCGTAACTCACCTTCGCCGCAGGCTCCTACAACCTGCCCAATAACCGTTCTAACGCCCTCTCCAAACCTTGCCTGTAATTCATTGTAGACTTCAAGTTCGCCATAGCATATTGTCTTCTTATTTCTTGCTCTTTCTACAAGCTGAGGGTAAGTGGTCTTAACAAGCCTTTTGAAATCTTCAAGGTCAACCCATGAACCTACTTCCCATCGTTTCCACGTTTCTTCTATATCATGCTCAGATATAGATATGTCTATTGGTTTGCGCGCCTCAGGCTCTCCATATATTCTGGTTTCCTGTAGTTCTCCTTTTGCCACGACTACCCACATAAGTGCTCGACAGCAATGGCATTCAACTTTTCCTTCGAAATTTCTAGCAAGACTATATTCGGAACCTTTGCCACAATTTGGACAAATTACTTTCATTCGTTCCTGTAGCCCCCTTACCTAATTGTACCTTCACCCGCCCGCAAAAGGAAGACCTTATGGACAAAAGAGTATTAAGGTTTGGTTTTTATGGCTTTGGCTAGATTGATTGCCAAGCTAAAAATTCGAAAATTAGGCCAATTTTCTGAAAGGCCTATTTCACCCAGATTCGCCTAAATTTCGTGAATTTATCCCCCCTATGCCCCCCTATTTGAGGGGGTTAATTTGCTCCATATGGCTGGGAATCATATAGGTTACCAAAAGCTATTGAATTTGGACTAGGCTTGCCTTTTGTAGCTATTCTAGGCTCTACAATCCAAACGCTTTGGGGCAAAAACATAGGCATTTTCAGGCTAAAACGTAGGCGAAACCGTTTAACTATGAAGGATTTCTCCAGTTTCTCCAGCCTAAAAAAAGGGAAAACAAAGCTAAAATGTCCAAAATGTTTCATTTTTGCATCTATAAAAAGGGTAAGGCTGGTAGAGACTTTGAAACTGCGGTAAATAGTCCAGCAGAGGACATATATCTAGGTTAGATTATTCTGAGGACATAATACCTGATTTGTAGTAGACCTAATTGGTATGGTGTCCCTAGAATTCGCGAGTCCGATGAATGGACAGACGATGATGACAGCGCTCTGCACCCGCTCTCTGCCGCTGAACATTCCGTCATCTTGTGCAGCACCGAAAAGAAGCTCTTGCGATTTCGGATAGGAACGCCCACGCTCGGACGGGCCCCATCTTAAATTTACGTCTCTCTTTTGCTGTAAGACAAGCTTCAATAGCAACCCGTTCAACTGGCTTAGGTAGTGATCTGTGTTTGTAATAGATATAAATCCCTTCGACACGCACGTTTTTGTCAGTTACTTCGCCAATGCCCCAAGCGTCCCCATTGAACAGCCCCTTGTGTCCGTTCCAACAACATAGGAGTAACAAGTCACCCTTCGACACCACTTGAGAAGCCTCGTTCCAAGATGGGACAGGATAGCATCCGCCATCTACCGGATGCACACTGGCATGCTTTTTGCCAAAGTGGGCTATAAAACATCTAGGCTCATACTGTGC
>JAGHCA010000092.1 GCA_021160725.1 Dehalococcoidia bacterium
AACGCCGCCGCCGGTTCAGTAAGACAACTCGATTCCAGTATCACTGCCAGACGACCTTTGGATATATTCATCTATGCTCTCGGTTGGGCTGAAGGCAAAGCGATACCAGACACTCACTGGGAGATTATGCAATACCTCAAGTCCTTGGGTTTCAAGATAAACCCCAATATCGCCCTATGCCACTCCCCTGATGAAGCGGAGAAATATTACCAGAGATTAGTAGAGATTCGAGAAAGCTTTCCCTACGAAGCTGATGGCATAGTGGTAAAAGTCAATTCCATCGCTCTTCAGGAGGAACTGGGCACTGTGGCTCACGAGCCCAGATGGGCTATTGCCTACAAATTCCCTGCCATCCAGGGCACCACAAAGCTACTCGATATTGGCATAAATGTAGGGAGGACAGGGAGCCTTAACCCTTACGCTATTTTAGAGCCGGTTCGAGTAGGTGGTGTAGTTATCAGTTCAGCAGCACTGCACAATGAGGAAGACATCCATCGTAAAGATATCCGCATCGGCGACTGGGTTGTGGTGCAGCGGGCTGGCGAAGTGATACCTGAGATCGTTGGGCCTATTATCAGCCGCCGCACTGGCAAGGAGAAAATCTTTCACATGCCCACCCGCTGCCCCGTGTGTGGAAGTGAGGTGATAAAACCCGAAGGTGAAGCTATGCATCGCTGCACCAACAATGTCTGCCATTCCCAAGCCCTGGAGAGAATAAAACACTTCGTCAGCCGTGGGGCCATGGATATAGATGGCGTGGGTGAAAAGCTGTGCCAGGCTTTGTTCGAGGCCGGCTTGATCAAGGATGCTGCCGATTTATACTATCTCACCAAGGAGCAGCTTCTCAGTCTGGAAAGAATGGGAGACAAAAGTGTTTCCAATGTGCTCAATTCCATCGAAAGGAGCAAGGATAGGCCCTTGGCTAGGGTTATTTTTGCCCTGGGAATCCTGCATGTCGGTGAGCAGTATGCCGAACTACTCGCCGAGCGATTCCACAGTATCGACCAACTGGCCGAAGCCAGCCAGGAAGAGCTTTCGACCCTTCCATCTATCGGCCCCAAGATAGCTGAAAGCATCGTCGCCTTTTTTAGACAGGAAGGAAATAGGCAGATTATTGAAAAGCTGAGAAAGGCTGGGGTGAAGCTGGAAAGAGAAAAGGTCGAGGGAGTCAAGCCTGAGGAGTTACCTTTAGCCGGACTGGAATTTGTTTTAACCGGGAAGCTGGAAGCCTTCTCTCGCTCGGAAGCGAAAGCGAAAATAAAGGCTCTCGGCGGCAAAGCTGGCTCGGATGTCACTAAAAAGACTTCTTACGTGGTGGTCGGCGCTGACCCTGGCTCTAAACTGGCTAAAGCCCAAAAGTTGGGGATAAAGATGCTCAGCGAAGCTGAGTTCCTCGATTTGTTGAATCAGGCTGTTTGAGAAAGATTTGGAGAGACGTACGAGAAGTTTTCAATCTTATACGGAAGTTCTTATTTGATTATGCTAGAATTGAACCAATAACATGGTATCTAGATTAGAAAACATGAAATCACAAAAACATAGCTCCCTAAGACTACTACTAGACGTGCCAGAAGACCATGCCATTTTTGGCTTTGATGAATATGCCTCCGCTCTGACTTCAGGCATATTTGAAACCGACCCTCATTTTACCATAGGAATTTTCGGTAAGTGGGGAAGTGGTAAGACAACCCTCCTAAAGAAAATACAATATCTCCTGGACTCATCGTATTCAGAAAAAGTGCTTACTGTTTTTTTTTGACGCGTGGCGATATCAAAACGAGGAACACATGCTCTTACCAATTCTTGATACTCTTCTTGAATATTTAAAACGAGAGGAAACACATTGGCGTGAACTCAGCAGTAAACTCAAACGTCTGACAGCCTCAATGGCTACTGCAATGAAAATTAAATTCCCCTTCATGGAGTTTAATGGCAAGAGCGCTCTCGAGCAATGGCAGGCAGAAGAACAAGTGAGAAGCGACTATTTTGGTTGGTTAAGTGAATTGAAGGAAGCCTTGGATGATGTACGTAGTGATGACCCCAGCAGACGCATCGTAATGCTAATTGACGACCTTGACCGCTGTCTACCACCCAAAGTTGTTGAAGTACTAGAATCAATCAAGGTTATGCTTGATGTACCAGGCTTCATTTTTGTTTTAGCTTTGGATGAGTTAGTAGTGGGGCAAGCCATCCAAAGTTATTACGGTCAAAATTATAGTGTTCCTAGTAAAGACTATATTAAGAAGCTAGTACAGGTAGAGTTTCGTCTCCCTCCTTTGCGCACGCAAGATGTGATAAATTATGTTCAAACACTGCAGCGTCGAATTGGACGCATCGGTGGACAAGCCTCTAAAACCTTAGCACAAGTGGTACCGATAGTTGTGGGAGATAACACTAGAGACGTAAAGAGATTTATAAACGCTGTATTACTCGGCACAGCGGTGATGAAAAATATTGGTGTAACAGTACCAGTTAGTCAGCAAATAGCATTCATGGCGATGGAATTTCGCTGGCCTGGCATCGTAAGGACTCTTGCAAGTGATAAATCGCTTTGGAAGCTGGTCGGAGAATACGTCGAAGCAATAGTAGAGGGGAGAGTTCCTGTACTTTCAGAAGAAGAAGCCAAAAATATCAAAGAAATGCTAGAGAGCAAACCGGGATTAGATTCATATCTACAAGAGTCCCCCGGAAAAGAGTTGTTGGATTTGAGCGATGATGACTTCAATGAACTCGTTTATTATACTTCTATCACCCGCGAGAAAAGGAGAGCGGAAATAGCACAAGACAAGATAGACGAAGTACTAGGGGAACTAACTGAGCACGAAAAGCGTGTCCTTCAACTTCTATTTGGCATTTTAGACGGCCGGCCCAGAACCTTTCAAGATGTTGGCAGAGAATTCAACCTAACCGCAGAACATGTTAGCGAGGTTGCAGTAAAAGCAATGCGAAAACTACGTCACCCAACTCGTGCTAGGAGACTTCGCGACCTTCTTTCATCTATGGACGAACTAGACTACCCATCTCAGGTTTTCTTAATAGAATTATTTGGCAGAGATTGGGTAAAAAACAGGCCTAGTGAGTGATTAGTGCGGTTTACGCAGCCTTTCTAAAACGACATTCAACAAAGTGTTAAGGCTAAAATGCGTAGAATCTGAACATTCAGGCCAAATCAACCTAAAAGTAGAAGACTAAAGCGAGTTAAGCCAATCAAGCTTGCTGTTTAAGATGAGGGACATTTGCTTAGTATCAACAGAATCAGCCATAATATCGGGCGACTGAATTCCCATAAACTCTAAGTTAATGAAACTCATAGTTGGTCTAGGTAATCCCGGTAAGACTTATGCTCATAACCGCCACAATGTTGGCTTCCGCTGCCTGAATTACTTCGCCAGGCTTCATTCTATTCGCTTTGACCACAGGCAATGCCGGGCTAGAGTAGGCATTGGCGAAGTCAGGGGTGAGAGGCTGCTGCTGGCCAAGCCCGGGACATTTGTGAATCTGAGCGGCAACTCTGTGGCTTGCTTGATACACAAATACAACATTCCTTTGAATGACCTCCTGATAATATACGATGACCTCGATTTGCCCCTGGGCAAGATTCGCCTGCGTCAGAGCGGAAGCTCGGGAGGACACAAGGGGATGAACTCTATTATTTCCGCACTAGGAAGCAAGAATTTTCCCCGAATCAGGGTAGGGATTGGTCGACCCCAGGGAGAAAATCAATCCATTAAAGAGGATGCTATCGTCAATTATGTGCTCAGCGATTTCTCTCCACAGGAAGAAGCGATAATAAAGTCTGTAATTGCTAGGGTAGCTGAAGCCATTGACTATTTTCTCGCCCAGGGGATAAAAACTGCAATGAACAAGTTCAACTAGCTGCTTTACGAAGTTACATGCCATGTCATATTCAAAGGTGAATTTAGCAAGAGGGCAGTTGTTAAGTTCAAACTCAAATCACTAGGCAGGTAAGAACACCATGCTATCATTATGGTGTTATAATTAATTTAGTAAATGAAATATCTCTGTCATTGTAAATACATTAAGGAGAGAAATGCGTTTTAAATGCGTTGCCTGCGGAATTGAGTTCGCTACTATAGAGGAGCTACTCGCCATAAGCAACAACACAAGGCTAGTCCGATAAGCTCCTCAGGAGTAATCTGCCTGGGCTGTGGCAAAAGTATCCCTTTGGAGCCATCTAAAGCTAACTACAAAGGGCCACTCACTTGCCCCAACTGTCAACGGATAATGACCGTCGTAATAGAAAATGGTGAGGTAGCTGTAGCCCGGCTTGGCTAAAGTCTATGTCTAAACGTCTCAATATTTACAGCGTGCCAGCTCTAGTCGGTATCATAGGACCCATCATAGTGGCTGTCGGCGACCTCGCAGCGTCTTTATCCGTTCCCGGCTACAGCCTGGTCCGCGATTCAGTCAGCAGCCTGGCATTGACTGACATAGGTTGGCTACAATCAATTTGTTTTCTGGCGATGGGCTTGCTGCTGGAAATCTTTGTCGCCGGCCTCTTTTTCATTATTCGTAGAACACGAGGCTTCCATCTTGGCATTGCACTCCTTGCTTTATGTGGCTTCGTGCTGATGCTGATTGCCACCTTCCATATGGATACACCGGGAGCTGAACGCACGATTGATGGGATAATACACACCATAGCATCCTATGGACTGGGCTTGTTATTCCCTATCGCTATTCTATCGCTCGCACCCAGCCTCAAGAACACCCCGAATTGGAAAGGTGTCTTTATTTATACGCTGACCGCCGGTGTTCTAGGTTTCGGCTTGATAGTAGGGGCGATCTTTGGCAACCAACGAGGCTGGTTCGGTCTGTATGAGCGAATTATAATACTCAATGGACTAGTCTGGGTGGAAGTAGTGGCAATCCATTTTCTACGCCTGCTACTGAGGCAGAATCCAAAGCTTCAATCTTGACAGCATTTCAATTTTGCCCGAGTCTTAGTCCGACCGAAGTTGATAATTAGGCCTAAACTAAAAAAGGAAGGCCTGTGGAATAAGAAACTAATTGACCAGGTGCTGAAATATGGCAGCATAGAAGAAACGAGTGCAGTCTATGTGTCAAAGCTAAGGGAAGAAGAGGAATAACTGGGCATAACGAGACGAAGTCACCTAGAGGCTACAATATATCCGGCGACGAGAATTAGAAAACCACCGACAAGCATGAGTGGGGTGGGTGGTTGGGCTAGAAAGAGAAAACCGAAAACCACAGCACTGGCGGGTTCCAAATAAGTGAAAACCACCGCCTTCTGAGCCTTTACCATTCCTAGACCTTTGAGGTAGAGTGTAACGGCAAATGCTGTGTTTAATATGCCCAAGACCAGCAGAAGCATCCACGGAGTTAAATCTGGAGAAAAATCAGTTCCTATCACGAAGGGAAGGAGACAAATTGAAGCTACGGAGTAGGAGTAGAATGCCACGACCAGACTTGAGAAACTGGATAAAGCCTTCTTAGATACAATGACGAACCCTGCATAGGCGAGGCCGGCAAGTAGCCCAAGAATGATTCCCGCCAGATTGAAGCCATCAAGGTCGCTAATCCGAAGGTTCTGTTGATATGAAATAACCACTATTCCAACCACGGAAATGGCCAATGCCAGCAGGGTGGATTTCTCGAGTTTCTCTTTAAGAACCAGCGGGGCAAGTAAAGCTACAAAGATGGGGGCCATGTAGTTTAGCAAGACCGCGTTGGCGATGGCAATGAGCTTCATCGAATGAAAAAGCAAAGCCCAACCCAGAGCAAGCAGGCAGCCCAGGCTCAGCATAATCTTCCAATGCCTGGCAGCACTCATAACTTCGCGTTTTTTAGTTAAGAGTATTACGGGCAGCAGAGCGAGGCTGGCAAATACGACTCTAAAGAAAGCGACCGTGTACGCATCATAAGGGACCAGGTTCACAATTACGCCATTAGAGCCCCAGATAACAGCTGCCGCAGCCACGTAGAAGTATCCCGAAAACTTTGCATCGAATCGCTTCAGCATAACTACTCAGGCTTTATGAAAGATGGAAGGGTATATCCGCCATTATACACTATGCATTCACGCCGTCTCTTTCGTGCAAAGCAGTACATTAATTAAGAAAGAGACGCAATTAGGTAGGAGCATTTATTACTGTGCTATGTGACAGAGGATGCAGGTAAAACAAATGCGGAATCATAATATGTTATGAAACCAGAGCCTGGATCGTGCAACCAGACCAGACCAGACCAGACCAGACCAGACCAGACTAGACTAGAATAAAATACGCTGCGCAACAAACAAGCCGCCTGCTCCAGCTATTGCGATTAACCAGAAGCCTTTGTTCCACCTGAAGACCTTTACGCCATCCAGAGGACCGAATGGTATCAGGTTGAACAATGCCAGCAATGTGTTAATGTACGCTCCCAGAGTGAAGAGCAAAGCCGGTCGAATAGCATCTAGCACCAAGAACACCACTGCCAGACCAATATTGGTGGCTGGGCCAGCCAGAGAGATGAGCCCCACCTTCCTGTTGCTCAGATTAATTGTTCCCTCCGCAGTTGTTCTGGGCTGTATCATGACTGCACCAGGAGCAGCAAATATAAAACCGAAAAGCGAGATACCCAATGCCGCGATTAAGCCGAGTGGCCACATCACATATTCTGCGAAGCAATTGAACCTTCTGGCAACAAAACGATGAGCTAACTCATGGAAGACAAACCCCAGGGAAACAGCGACCAGAGCTATGCCAAAAGCGAAAGCGAGGATAGCCGGCTGCTGAAAGACGGGAAAGCCACCGGAAAGGGCAATACCAAATGCCAGTGCCAGAACAAGCGCCGATATGACCAGGTCCCTTAACTCTTTTGCTCTCATCTCCTGGTCAAGTTTATCGTATATTAACCGCAGCTAACAACTATAACGTTAGCAAACAGCTGCAAAACGAAGCAAGAAGCCTGGATATCCCCACGCCGTGAAAACCGAGCTCTTCTGAGTTCTACTCTAGATCATGTAGTAACAGCTCTACTTGGTGACATGGATTTTACTCTCTTGCTTTGCTTCTTCTGATTCACACCGAGTATAATGGCTATGATTCCCTAGTACGATACTTGGCGATGAGGTAAATCATTGTGAAACTGCCCAAGCTGGATATAAATTTCTGTAAGGTCGTTATTGGTGTTGGTTTTTCGTTGCTTTGGGCCAGAGTCATGTATCTGGTCTGGCAACAACCATCCTTCATAACCTTCGTATGGTTCTATCTTTTAATAGGAAGCGTAATACTTAAGTGGGTAATCTTCGGGATAGTTGACCGGATCCATCTAAAGGTAAGGATTAAGGCAGTAAGTGGGGAACTAGATGCAGCTAGCACGCGAGTTCACCAAGCAACCAAGGGTGAGTTCAAATCCAATGGTCAACAAGTGAACATAAACAACGCGGCTGATACTGACTTTACACAGAGGTTGAACCAGCTTGAACACAATGTATTATCCTTTGGTAACATGGTGGAGATAGCTCTCAAAAGCTCTATAGAGAGCCTGCAGAGCAGGGATACCGAGCTTGCCACTAAGATTATCAGGCATGACCAGGAACTGGATCGCACAGAATTTGCCATACGGCAAGACTGTATGAGTCTTCTGGCTGTTGATTACTCTTGGGGTAGCGACCTCCGCATGATAGTTGCTTTACTTGGGATTATTACAGAACTGGAGCGCATGGGAGATTATGCCGAGGGCATAGCTAATATCACATTGATGATAGGCAATCAGCCGCTATTAAAGCCACTTATAGACATTCCCGTTATGGCGCAAAGAGGAACGGAGATGCTGCGAGGTAGCCTAGAGTCCTTATCAGAAAGGGACGTGGAAAAATCCAAACACATCTGTCAGATTGATGATGAGGTAGACGCTCTTTATGACCAGATATTCCGTGAGTTCCTCTTGCTTATGGTCGAGAACCAAAAGAACATCACGCAAGCCACCCGACTTATATGGGTAGCACACAATCTGGAACGCTTCGCCGACAGGGTAACAAATATCTGCGAGCATGTTGTCTTTGGTATAACCGGGGAGATGGTTGACATAGGCGCATCAAAATATTGATGCAGCTCAGTTCAATAGTACAAAAACAATACCGTCAAAATCCTGTTCACCGGCGATAATATGGGGTTTTGCCAGTGCGCGACGTTGACACACTCTCTAAGACAAGCTATTATGAAACCTGCGTGTGATTTCGGAATAGGTATAATCTCACAGAAATATTATTTCTTTCTAAATGGTACCAATGTGGGCTATTTATTTACTAAGAAGGCTGAAATTATTTAAAGGATTTCTGAGTGACACTGCTGTCACGATGGTTTTTCCCATTGATGGCTAAATCGAGAGATATAGCTATAACCAGTGCGCGTATTCTGCTTTAAAAAAGGACTAAATAGAGTAAAGAGAGGATATTAACATGCCTTTTAAAGTAGTAATGATAGTTGCTAATAGTCTGATACCTCACAATGAAGAGGACTACCGGAAGATTGGTGCTGAGTTTATTACTCTACCTTGCCAGACGGAAGACGAAATCATCGCTGCTACCCAAGAGGCTGACGCCGTAATAACAATGATGAGGCCATTCACTAGAAAGGTTATTGAGAGATTGAGTAAGTGTAAGTTGATTTATAACTTAGGAACAGGGTACGAGGCTATAGATATTAAGGCAGCAACAGAACATGGTATCTACGTTTCTTATGCCGGTGAATATTGCACTGAAGAGGTTGCCGAACACACTATGGCACTTATTCTTGCCTGCGCCAGAAAGCTCTTTCCTTTGGATAAGGCAGTCAGGGACGGAAAGTGGGACTCTTACGAGAAAAAGGAAATACGCTTAAAGATATTGCCACCTATGTTCCAATTGAAGGGGCAGACCTTGGGGTTAATCGGCTTCGGCAGGATTCCGCAATGCATCGTTCCCAAAGCTAAAGGTTTTGAACTAAGAATTATCGCTTTTGACCCTTATGTGCCTTCCTCTGCATTCGAAACATTGGGTGTGGAATCGGTGCCATTTGATTATTTGCTTAAGAATTCGGACTATATCTCAATACATGCCGCTTTCACTCCCAAGGCTTGGCATATGATAGGAATAGACCAATTTAAGATGATGAAACGTACAGCTTATGTTATCAATTGTGCTCGTGGTGAGTTCATCGATGAACAGGCTTTATACCTCGCTCTAACCCAAGGATATATCGCCGGTGTCGCATTAGATGTCCTAGAAAAAGAATCCGTTGGTTTAGACCATCCCTTGCTTAGACTAGAAAACGTGATAATCACTGCTCATTCGGCTTACTATTCTGAGCAATCAGTTCTTAAGTATAGACAGCGCCCTTATGAAGAAATTGCCCGGATTATTAAGGGACAGCGACCCCACCGGCTACTTAACCCCGAAGTTAAGGGGCGATTTGAAGCCGCCACCTAGCCCGGCGGAGACTATTTTTAATGCCGCTACCCCCAAGCTAAACCTTGGGTCTGAAGTTAATTGCAGTATGTTATTTGTGACATAACGTAACATATACATATATATTGGCTGGTAGAGTTCATTACAACATGAAGTAAGAAATGTCATCTATCAATCTAGAGTATACTGAAAGTCGAAACCTGGCTCGTAAGCCTATAATTGCAAACAAATTTCACACTTGCCGTAAACGCTACCTGCTGGAATATTCACGTGAGATGCGTAGGCTGAACTTTCTGGCTAACTTAGTGTAATTCAACCGTCCTCATTAACCCCTTGGCTATCTTAGCTCTCTAGAGTTTATTAAAAAGGAATTTGTTAAAATATTTTCCTTGGTGCTATCCATGTTGCCGGCCAGCACAATAGGTTTTCAATTAGTTTAAACTAGGTTACAATACTGACACGGCTTATCAAGCTCTCAAGTTGGAGGGATATGGATTTGAAATACTCGTTTCCATCGCGTCGCTCTGCGGTCATGAGTAGTCGCGGAATAGTGGCTACCAGCCAACCTCTAGCAGCGCAAGCTGGTGCGAGTATGCTATCTCAAGGAGGCAATGCGGTAGATGCTGCCATCGCCACTGCTGCCGCTTTAAATGTGGTGGAGCCCATGATGACCGGTCTGGGAGGAGATGCCTTTGCGCTAGTATATTTAAGCGGAAGCAACCAATTAAAAGCATTGAATGCCAGTGGCCGGGCTCCCTATGAAACAAGTTTGGACAAACTTCGAAATTTCGGTTACCAGAAAATGCCTGTTACAGGCATTCACACAGTGACAATCCCTGGAACCTTGGACGGGTGGTGTTCGCTGCTTGACAATTACGGCACTATGAACTTGTCTCAGGTACTGATGCCAGCCATCGAGTTAGCAGAACACGGTTTTCCTGTCACGGAGATTATTGCACATACCTGGCAAATGTACAGCGCCAAACTGCAACTCAATGCCAGTGCTGCTCGTACCTATCTGCCGGCTGGGAAAGCACCCGAGCCAGGCGATATTATCGTACAACCAGACCTGGCAAGGACCTTCAAGAAGATTGCCGATGGTGGACGTGACGTCTTTTACAAGGGAGAAATCGCTGAAGCTATAGTTGCCTGCTCTCAAAAAAACGGCGGATTAATTACTATGAAAGACCTGAACGACCATGCTTCCACATGGCTAACACCAATAAACACCAATTATCGCGGATATGACATCTACGAATGCCCACCCAATAGCCAGGGATTGGTCGTGCTGCTAGCCTTGAACATACTGGAGGGCTACGATTTACAGGCTCTAGGGCATAATTCTGCTGAATATCTACATCTTTTAATAGAGGCTATAAAGCTAGCCTTTGCCGATGCCAGCCGATATGTGGCTGACCCAGATTTTGCTGACCTCCCTTTGGAGAAATTACTTTCCAAATCCTACGCAGAGCAAAAAAGGAGCCTTATAGATATGAATAAGGCAGCGCAAGTGATGGAGACAAGTATCTTAGATACTGAGGAAGATACCGTTTACTTGGCGGTGACTGACAAGGATGGCAACAGCGTCTCTTTCATCAATAGCCTTTACGAGGCATTCGGTTCTGGCATCGTCGTAGAAGATACCGGTATTTGCTTGCAAAACCGTGGCAGCCTGTTTGCTTTTGAGGCTGGCCATCCCAACTGCATCGAGCCTCACAAGAGACCATATCACACCATAATTCCTGCCATGGTCTTTAGGGATAGTCATTTGTTTCTTACCTTCGGCGTCATGGGTGGATTTATGCAACCACAGGGACATATCCAGGTACTACTCAACATTGTCGATTTCGGTATGGATGTGCAGATAGCTCTTGATGCCCCTCGATTCAGGTATATCGGTGGCAATAAATGTGCCTTCGAACCAACTATCCCTTCTCATATCCTTCAAGAACTGGCTGATAAAGGACACAACGTCATTAAATTGGATGATCCATACTCACAGGAATTCGGTGGAGGGCAGGCCATTTTGGTACACCCTTCAACCAATGCCCTTATAGCTGGTTCAGATCCCCGCAAAGATGGTTGTGCCATAGGAATTTGGTAATTGCAGATCGTGGAGCTCTTGGAGACGTTACCATGCTGGAACAATCAGGCGAATTATTTACCCTCCTCTGAACTTTCTCGGATGTGGCGGTAACATGTAATTTTTTCTAACCACTGACTGAAGTATTTTCTATCTTATCACCCTGATATTACGGATTGGTCTGAGAGATAATGCTCAGTCTCTACCCCCTGGCTTTACTAATCTTGTGGCGAATTCCCCGATTCTGAACCGTGGTTTAAC
>JAGHCA010000085.1 GCA_021160725.1 Dehalococcoidia bacterium
ATCTCCAGATCATCAACGTTGATATTAAGAAGTTCCAACGCCTTTTTAATGTACTCAGTATACCCGTAGTTCAAAAACTGTATAGTATGTCTTGGACACCGCACAACTTCTCATTGACTTTATTCAGGCCTGCACATACAATCTATTAATAGAACTAAATGTTCAACTAAAGGAGGGCAAAATGGATAATATGTGGTTGGTACTTCATTGGGGCTCACCTATTGGCACCGGCATTTTCCTTGTGTGCTTGGGTGCCATGATCTACCTAATCAGTAAAGCTGATGAGAAAAGCAAGCACACAAGGGCATTTGCTAAGGAAAAAGGACTGGAGAAGAAAAAGGAATAACTGCGGCTGCTTAGCAACTCGAATCGTTATTGCGGGCCTTTCGCTCGCGGTAAAGTCCGCGTGACAAGATCACGGGCAGTGGTGAGTTTATCAGGCAGTACAATCAATTGCTCACCCTATGTACCGGTGCTAAAATTGCTATATGGCGAAGGGTTCCAGTGTGATAACAGTTAATCGCAAGGCTTATCACAACTATCATATCCAAGAGAGCATTGAGGCAGGGATTGTTCTCAAGGGTTCCGAGATTAAGTCCATCAGGGCAGGCAAGGTAAATCTGAGCGATGCCTATGCCAAGCCAGAAAACGGGGAACTTTGGCTCTACAACAGTCACATTGCTCCCTATGATGCTGCCAGCTATAACACTCATGAGCCACTCAGGCCTCGCAAGCTTCTTCTTCATAGAAAAGAGATTGATATCCTTACCAGCAAGGTAGTGCAGAAGGGTTTGACTTTAGTACCACTTAAGCTGTATATTAAACATGGGATGGCTAAACTGGAGCTGGGGGTAGCCAAAGGGAAGAAAGTCTACGATAAAAGGGAGGCTATCGCCCGTCGGGACGCAGACAGGGAAATAGAGCGGGCGCTGAAGCATAGAAGGAGGTGATGGGGAAAAGGGTTATGCTATGGGGGCGCGTGGGTTCGACAGGGGGAGGCCTACAGAATTGCAGGCTGAGGTGCCACTAACCTCATTAAACAAGTGGCAAAAAATAACTGGCGAACCTGTTTACGCTTAACGGGTCACATCTAACCTAAGCTCTCCTCGAAGTTTAGGATTAGGTGTCAGAAAAAATCGAGGTGCTCCAATCCTGATGCCAATAGGGGTTGGCTAAGAAAAATTGGCTGGTCTAGCTGGATTCGGTCAGCAGATTAAGGCTAGACGAGATAAAAAGAGCTGACTAAGCCTGTAGGATATTCTGGCAACCTTCTTTTGGACGGGGAGTTCAACTCTCCCCCGCCTCCACCAGGAAAAGTAGAAGCGCCGGCGTTGTGTTACTGGCGCTTTTTATATCCGTTCCTTTCCGCTCCTCTGCTCTAAGGCTTTTGCTGGCAGGAAGAGATGGTTGCTGAACTGAATAAAGTAGCCGGCATAACGTTCGGCACTATCACCTTCAGCGATGAGGGCACGGTGTGGATGGTGACCGGAGTCCTTGTGAAAGGCTCACCATCCACATGGACTGGTAATGAACGCTCTGACTCCACAACTATTTCATGGCACTGGTAATACTCTACCTTCGGGTCCTTGAAGTGTCTGTGCGAGAGTATTTTCATGGCATGCTGCGCAAAGGCGAAGAAGCCATCTCCCTTGAAAATACATACATCCAGCTTGGCGTCATTGACACAGGCCTTGGCTCCGATTGCCACCATACCCCCATAAAGCTGGATATTACTAACCACAATCAACGGCGTGCTGACATTTATCACCTTTCCGTCCAGATTGAGGCAAACTTTGGTGCTGGGGTACTGGTAAGCTGACCCGAGTGCAGTGAGCACGTATGCCCAGGAACCTAATGCTCTTTTTTCCTTCAGCGACACGCTTTCCACGATCGTCGCTTCCAGCCCGATACCTGCCGATATTAGGAAGTAGCGGCCAGAGAGCTCACCTACATCGACAGCAACGGTTTGTCCCTCTATTAGCACTCGAGCAGCATCCAATAGCACCTTTCGATAATAGTTGGTAGGCAACGGGTGTGCAAGTCGTTCTTCCAGGCCAGCAATCAGCCTGGCTGCCTGTGTGCCCGGAAGCACCGGGTTTAGTGCCGGGATACCCATCTGTAATGCCCACGAGTTGGTCGTTCCCACAGGAAGTACTCCCAGCGCCGCATCAGTGCCCACCAGTGCATTTGCTACTTCGTTGACAGTGCCATCACCACCGGCGGCAATGACTACTCTGGCACCCCTATTTACAGCATGGCGTGCTAATTCGGTTGCCTCCGACGGCTTGCTGGTTTCCTGCAAGGTGACAGACCACCCGTAATGCTCTAAAAAGGAAACCACATTGCCAAGTTCGTACCTGACGACCACCTGTCCACCAGAGGGGTTGTATATCAACTCAGCCTGCATTGTGTTCTCACTTTTATCCTGGTTTTCTCTATCCATCGCATCCTATCCTTTAAAGCGTGACCTGTCAATTTCAAAATTACCAGGCTTTTCCCTCCACTTTTTGTGATGTTCTACATGGGGTATAATATTAGCGGAAGGATGAGGAGTGAGCGATGAGAAGAAATAAGCTTCTAACATCAAAGGGATGGCGTGTGGTGGCACACTCTATACTAGCAGCGGCTGGGATTGGCCTTCTGTATCTATTATCCAGAATGATAATAGGGGATATCCGCCAGGAGAATATGGTAAGCTGGTGGATTCTGGGTCTGCCGATGACGTGGGCGCTGTATCTGGTAGCACTGGCACGCATGCTGGTAAAGGCGGAACTGACCGACTGAAAGTGATGTCGCAACCGAAGTAATAGCCCTTCTCAGTTCTGATAATCCGTCCTGTGGTAGTGCCATTATCTCACACAGCCAGTGATATTATCTGAGTTGTGTGCTGAAGGAAAAGAGAATTTCCGTGCCTAATGTAGCTATTGTGACTGATAGTGTTGCTGACCTGCCCCCTCAGGTAGCTGAAGAGTTAGAAATTACAGTGGTTCCGCTTGTTGTTCGCTTTGATACTGAGAGCTACCTCGATGGGCTTGAACTGAGTCCTGATCAGTTCTATGAAAAGTTAAGGAACAGCAAGATTTTACCTGCCACATCTGTGCCGCCGCTGGCAGCTTTTTCCAATGCGTATGATAAACTTGCCGAAAAGACAAACGAGATCGTTGTTATAAGTTTAACTTCCAAGCTCAGCGCCACCTATCAGGTGGCATTAGAAGCCGTGGGGTTGATGAAGAAGCAATGTCGTGTAGAGGTTTTAGACTCGCAGTGGGCGGTTATGGCTCAGGGATTCATAGCAATTGCTGCTGCCAGGGCGGCGCAAAGTGGGGCTAGTATTGATGAAGTGCTGGGTATCGCCCGTCACACCATGCGGCGGGTAGATATGCGTGCTGCCTTTGATACTCTTGAGTACTTGGAACGCGGCGGGCGTATTGGCAAGGCACAAGCCTTTCTTGGTTCATTACTTAAGGTAAATCCAATCATTGGGATTAGGGATGGTGAAGTGTATCCTGTTGCTCGAGAACGCTCTCGCGCCAAGGCAGTAGACCACCTTTACACCTTTGCCACAGGCTTTGGCAACGTTGAAGGCTTAGCTGTGGAGTACGCCACTGACTTAGACGAGGCCAACAGGTTGGTCGAGAGATTTCACTCGAATTATCCTCAAATCCCTATTTATCTGTCGCGTGCCAGTCCTGTTATTGGCACACACACGGGACCTGGCCTTATCGTTGTTACTGTCTTTGGAGATAGACAAGCCAGCGTATCAATAAAGTGCAATAGTCACTGAGCACAAACTAAGGAATAAAAAGAGGTATAAAAAAGATAGTGGCATTAGCTAACATATTCTGGAATGGCACAAGTCAATCAAGGTTTGTAATGAAGCCTTTTGGGCAATAGGGCAAACCTTGTATAATGTTATCCCCCTTATCAATACTATATGTGAGTTTCTGGTAAAATAGGCTAAAGTAAGAACTATGGCAGCAGATGAACAATTGGTTACTGTGCATATTGCCACGCAAATGGAGGCACAAATAATTAAGGGGCGGCTGGAGAGCGAAGGTATACCGGTTCTTCTAAACTACGAGAGTGCTGGTCTGATTTACGGAATTACGGTTGATGGTTTAGGCGAGGTGAAGGTAATGGTACCCAGGTGCCTGGCAGAAGAAGCCAGGGAGATTTTGGGAGTGGTGTGATTTCTGATGGCTTCAAGATTAGAACGCATAACCGAACAGCGGCTGGATAGCCTGAGCAGAATTCGAGCTCGTGGCATAGACCCTTATCCCCAAGGTTATCATCCCAGCCACACTATCCGAGAAGCGAGGGTTCTTTTTGAGCGGCAAGGGGAGAATGCTCAGGATATATCGCTGGCTGGCCGCATTATGTCTAAGCGTTCTATGGGTAAGATGTCATTTCTTGATCTTCGGGATAGCTCGGGGAAGATACAGCTTTCTTTCCGCTATAACCTTCTGGGTCAGGAGAGATACGAATTTCTCCAGGAAATTGATATTGGCGATATTATTGGAGTGGAGGGAAGGCTTTTTCGGACAAAAGCAGGAGAGCTCACTCTCGAGGTATCCGATTTTGCTATGCTTTGCAAAACTCTTCGCCCGTTGCCAGAGAAATGGCATGGACTGGCTGATGTGGAAAAACGCTATCGACAGAGGTATCTCGACCTTATTTCCAACGAAGAGAGTAAGAAAATTTTTATTTTGCGCAGCAAGATTATCACAGCCATGAGAAGTTTTCTTGATAAGCAGGGATTTATGGAGGTAGAAACTCCGGTACTTCAGTCTCAGGCCGGAGGAGCGGTAGCACGTCCCTTTATCACCCATCATCATGCCCTTGATGAAGACCTTTACTTACGTATCGCATTGGAACTTCCTCTTAAGAAATTGATAGTGGGTGGTTTTGACAGGGTATATGAGATAGGACGTGTCTTCCGCAACGAAGGTATCTCTGTTCAGCATAATCCTGAGTTTACTATGCTTGAGTGTTATCAGGCGTATGCTGATTATAACGACATAATGAACTTAGTTGAGGAAATGATTTCTTACATTGCAGGTGAAGTTATGGGAGACACCAAAATTACCTGGCGTGGAAAAACTATTGATCTTACTCCTCCCTGGCGGAGGCTTTATCTGCGTGAGGCTATAAAAGAGTATTGTGGCATTGACTTTGAAGACTATTCCGATGTTGCTTCCCTGCGATCACGAATGATAGAGATGGGATTAGAAGTTGACCCCGACAAAGGCAGAGGCAAGTTAATAAATGAGCTAATTTCCATCTTTGTGGAACCAAAACTTACTTTACCAACCTTCCTCCTGGATTATCCCGTGGAAGTATGCTCCTTAGCCAAACGCAAGAGAGACAATGCCCGTCTGGTGGAAAAATTTGAGGCATATATTAATGGGATAGAAATTGCCAATGCCTACACTGAACTCAACGATCCCGTGGACCAGCGAGAGAGATTTCAGCAGGTAGCTATGGGAGAGGAGATCGAAAGCGGTGATGAGGATTTCATTCAGGCTTTGGAGTACGGGATGCCGCCTACTGGTGGTCTGGGGATAGGCATTGACCGTCTGGTGATGATATTTGCAGGTCAACAATCTATTCGAGAAGTGATACTCTTTCCCCAGCTAAAAACAAAGGAGTAAAAATACACAAGAGCAAGACAAAATACGACAAAGGCTAATAACCAAAATTCAAAACAAAATGATTCTTGGTATTTAAATTTAGAATTTTGGATTTATTCAGCCCCAGATTAAATCAGGGACAGAGATTAGAAATTGGGGTTCGGAAATTACATATGCTTGATATTAGACTTATTCGTGAAAATCCTGCCCTTGTCCGTCAGGCTTTAGAGAAAAGAGGCGAGAGCCGCGATATAATCGGGGTTCTCGATAGTATCCTCGAGATTGACGAACGTTATCGTAGTTTGCTACGTCGAACAGAGGAACTCCGGGCTAAACATAATGAGATGAGCAGACGACTGGGCAAGAACGAGGAAAAATCGCCTCAGCTCATCACCCAGACGCGTCAATTAGGAGAGCAGATATCTTCGCTGCAGCAGCAGACTAAAGAAGCTAAAGGTGTCCTCGATTCACTATTACTGGAGTTACCAAACATGCCCCACTCCAGCGTACCTGTGGGGAGGAGTGAGGATGACAACATCGTGGTGCGTAGCTGGGGCAAGCCAGAAAAATTGTCGTTCAAGCCTTTGCCTCATTGGGAGTTAGGAGAAAATCTGGGCATAATAGATTTTCACCAGGGAGTGAAGCTCTCGGGGACCAGATTTTACGTTCTCAAGGGGCTGGGCGCACGCCTTCAAAGAGCGCTTATCTCATTTATGCTCGATGTTCACGTAACCGAGCATGGCTATAAAGAAATCTATCCTCCTTTTATGGTAAAGCGGGAATGTATGGTGGGCTCAGGAAATTTGCCCAAGTTCGGCGACAATTTATATCACGATGCGGAAGATGATTTTTGGTTTATTCCTACAGCGGAGGTACCGTTGACTAACCTGCACCGCGATGAAATATTAAGTGCTGACAGCTTGCCTCTTTATTATGTTGCCTATACTCCTTGTTTCCGTCGAGAAAAGATGGCTGCTGGCAAGGATACCAGAGGCATTAAGCGGGGGCACCAATTTGATAAGGTAGAACTCTACAAAGTTACCAACCCTGAGAATTCGGAGCGAGAGCTGGAAAGATTGGTAGCTGATGCCGAGGACATATGCCGCAAGCTGGCTATACCTTACCGTGTGGTGCAATTATGTAGTGGAGAGCTTGGCTTTGCCGCCTGTAAAACGTATGATATCGAAGTATGGACTCCTGGCTGTGCCGAGTGGCTCGAGGTCAGTTCTTGCAGTAATTGCGGTGACTTTCAGGCAAGGCGAGCAAATATCCGATATCGTCCTGAGCCTGGTGCTAAAACACAGTTTGTTCACACGCTCAATGGCTCAGGATTAGCTCTACCTCGAGTCCTTATCGCTGTGCTGGAAAACTATCAGCAAGCTGACGGCACAGTATTGATTCCCGAAGTATTAGAGCCTTACTTGAGAGCAACATAAGCGCCGCAAGCTATATGTCCTGAGTGCAAAAGGCAGAGCTATCCTCAAACTTCACTGACTTGGTGTATTTCCGCTCAGTAAGCATCTGACTTGTGATTATTCAACAATCAAAAGACATAGCTGAATCTCTATCGACCCAATCGAAGGTTACCAAGCTATCGCTCTCCGAAGAACAGACAAGCTGGGGATAGCCTCTTAGGAATTCGGTGTTCACTGGAATATCTGCCCAATGGTTATGTATCACACTAACTGAGTGTGCTCTTGTTCTTTGCTCACCATTTTCCATCCATGTGCTCTTAATATGAATGACCGCACTCAAACGGCGATTTTGTGCCCTCCCACCAAGACCTGGCTTCGGTGTCAGAAGGCCCCCGTAATCTCTGCGCAACTCTCGTGCAGTCTCTTTGCCGTCCTGGGACATCGTAATGGTCACCTGCTTTTGGCCGATGAGTTCATCTATTATATTCTCCTCATCCAACGGTGAAGCATCAGCCAGACTCACTGCAATAACAAACGGCCACTCCAATTTCTTGACGCTCTTGTATTTATTGATTTTCTTTTCCAAAGCGCGTCTTAATTGCTGACCACCTATGAATCTGGCTGGCAACATACTACCGCCAACAATAGAGGTTTTCCGGGGTTTCTTAAGCGGCAATAACCATAATTCCAACTTAAGCTCACCTAGTTTATACCGAACTTTGTGGATTTTGTGTGTTATCTTGGGGTCAAAGCTGTCCAACCACTGAACTACAAACTGTTTCAGTGCCTTGTAATCGACGATTTCCGGAATATGGTCTGATTGAACTGAGACATGAACAAGGAAGTAGTGCTCAATTCTTGCCAGTCGCTCCAGTATCTGGTTAAGTTTTCGCTGTTCTTTCTGCCATAGGGGGTCATCAAATACTGTAGCGACCTCAATGACTATTGGCTTTTCGAGACTATTCCCTGTTATGAGCAAGTCTGGTTCACCTTCGTCAAGTTTAGGATGTATGTCAACAAAATATCCCAGCTCCTTGAAAAATGCACTTAAGACGAGTTCATAGTAAGCTCCGTAGTGTTGGTGGCTGCTTTCACCTCTTAATCTATTTTGTATGTCCGGCTTTACATCCTCGGGTAAAGTTCCAAACCATTTCTCAATCTTGTTCCTTTCGTTCAAGAAACGAGGTTCAAGCGCAAGTTTGGCTATAATGGGAGTAGTGTATTTGGTCGCATGAAGAGACCTCCGTTGCACCTCCCTTACCCAATCTGGCGCAAAAACCTCCACTGTTGAGTTCCGCACGATAATCAGCCAACAGTGTAATCCAGGAGACAAACAGATATCAAGTAGTCTTAATAGAGTACGCCAACTTCCTTTAAAAATAGCTTCAATCCCCGAAAAAGCCTCAAGCTTCACTGAACTAGCAAGTGGTATAATTACGATGTATGCTGTGGCTAATGAGTAGCCAGCGGAGCGATTATGTCACTACTTAACGAAATACAAGCCGATGTCACTGAAGCCAACGCAGACATAGCAGCAGTTCTAAGAAAGTGCAAAGTCCTTGCTGTAAGGTTAGGAAGCAAAGATTTTCAATCATGGGTTGATTATGAGCTGAATGGCTATCCATCAAAAAACGAAACACCCGATTACCGCATAATTAAACATATTCCATCATACGGTCACTTTGTCGGTATAGGATGGTCTCAACTTAAGTACCACCCAATACCGATTAGTGCTATCCCTGAAGAATATCGAGATGCCCTTGCTAACCTATACCTAACCGAACCCATATCATATTATTCATCCCTCGTCGCCCAATGCAGTAGCGAACCTACAATTGATTTGGGTTGGAATCCTGATTTGATTGCTTATCTAAGTGATAAGATACTATCAGATTTCCAACTAGCCAGTGCTTGGCGGTCAATAAGCACCAGTTCGTTCGTTGCATTGCTTGATACTGTCAAGAACCGTGTTCTCAACTTTGTGTTAGAAATAGAAGCAGTGGCACCCAATGCGGGGGAGACATTGCAAGGTGAGAAGCCAATTCCAGAAGAACGTGTGCAGCAGGTTTTCAATACTGTTATATGGGGAGGTTCCGCACAGATTGCAGCGGGAAACCAAACGATAAAACACGATACAGATATTAAGATAATTCAGAATGACTTTGATAGTCTTCGTCGGTTTTTATCTTCTCTCGAAGTCGGAGAAGACAGTATACGAGAACTGCGCGAAGCTATACAAGAGGACGAAAAGAACCAAAAGGAAACAGCTTTCGGCAAGAGAGTCCAGACTTGGCTGGGAAAAATGATTTCCAAGGCCGCAGATGGTTCTTGGAGAATCGCCATAACAGTTGCTGCAAACCTATTGACCAGAGCACTGATGCAATACTATGGCCTTACTGCTTGACCAAGTGACATACCGCATTACTGTCCGTTGCACTTTCTGACGAAATGTGCCACTTCCCAATAGCCAAATCCCTTCTCAAAAGTCCGCATTGAAGTCCGTCTAAATATGAGCTTCGGTCTGATATAGAACAGCTAGCAATTAAACCTGGAGTCCTGCCCAATGGCGTTTTCGATGAGCTCGATGCGCTTGGGCTTGCCTTTGTCATCGAGTTCTATGGCTACTACATCTATGCGCCATAGAGAGGGGAGGTTTTGGTGAGTACTGGTATAGGCTAGGGCTAAGGAGATGAGCTTTCTCTTTTTGGCCTGTGTTATTGATTCCTCAGGAGTGCCAAAGTCCAGATTGCTCTTGGTGCGAACCTCGACAAAGACAAGGTAGTCCTTCTGCTGAGCGATGATATCAATCTCTCCGTGACGGCAGCGAAAACTCACCTCGCGGATGCGGTAACCCCGCTTTTTGAGGAATTTCCGGGCTGCTTTCTCCCCCAGCTTACCAACTTCTTGACGGCTCATCAGATTTGGAGATTGCTTCAGCTTTTAGCTCCAGCTCAATCGTCTCCTTCTGGTTAGGAAAGAGTAAAATTTTATGCAACACCAATTGGATTTTATCAAAGCTAATAATAGACAACTAGAAATGCTCGGCGGCATTTAGATTTCAAGAAAAATGGCTTGTGTAGGCATATCGCAGGTCAGTTTGAAGTGAAGTTCTTCAAGGAATTCCAAACCTAGCAGACTGGGCAAATACTTCTCTTCACCGGGTTCTTCCAGCACTTCTATTCCCTTTCTCACAGCACGATATATCCTGCTGGTCTAGTTCAGATAAATTAGTGAAACGGTCCATAGTCAAAACGCCCACTTCACCTCTTCACCTCGGCACTCAGATGTTTGTATTGATTGCTAGCGGCATCATCGCAGCTCTCCTCGGCAGCTCTCTTCGTTTGGTTTTATGATATGCTTCCAGGGAGGAGTTGTGGTGTTTGTTACTTAACTGGGCTGTCCGCCTGTTATTGAGGCACAGCACACATGCTAAACCTTAATGTGCTTTTAAATTAATAGCCACGAGTGCCTCGACACTGCGTTTAATTCAGCAACGCTACTTGCTGGCGACCCGTTTAACAAGCGTGGCGAATCGCTGTCCGAACCTCTGGCATTTCTCCAGAACCTGTTCATCAGGTTTTTCTATAGAAGTTACGCCGTAATAATCAGCTTCAGGATCGCCTTGGATTATCATGCCATGAATAAGTAGTGCCTGTAGAATACTGAATAAGGTTGTTTCCTGACCCATGGACTCCGCAGTGGCGAAGGCTGCTCCCACCTTACCATCGAGTTTTTTATGATGTTTGACACTGGCATCAAGAAGTTGCTTTACAGGAGCAGCCATCGTGCCGTAATAAGTAGGTGAACCAACGATTAAGCCATCTGCTTCCAGCAGTTCATCCACAGCAACATCTTTGACTTTTTTGCAGACAACATCCAACCCCTCCTCTGCAACTGCATTCGCTATCGCTGTTGCCATTGCCTCTGTGTTGCCAGTTCGAGAGTAGTACACTATTAGTACCTTTGCCATAGACTCCTCCTTACAAATATTTCCAGCTTCCGAATATCATAGCGTAAGATGGCGAGCTTGTCACGCCGTGTTTGAGTGTCAGGACGAAATATCTTCTTTGTGAGAAAAATGATAAAGAACAGGCATCTTATAAGGAGGCACTTGAATGGAAGGAGTGCCATTGGTCCTGAGTCAGAAGGAGCGATCTTGCCTAGTTGTGATAATCAGGGTGAGAGAGAAGGCAATGACGACCAAGGAGGCAGCGGAAGTGAGGGGGATAAGTTACGGCAGGGCCGGCGGATACACAAGATATACAAGCGGTATGTGATTGAGGAGGATAAAAAGTTACTACATCGGAGCTGGGGTCAGCCGTCGAACCGAAGTAAGTCTTGTGAGTTAAGAGAGATAGTATTAGACCTTTATGGGGAACAATGCTGAGATTTTGGGCCGGCTCTGGCGGCGGGGAAGCTTGTGGAACGAGATGGGTATGAGGTTGATCACGAGATCTTGAGGCGATGGCTTCTGGTAGCAGGGCTATGGAAGAGGCAGAGGAAGCATGCCAGGCACAGAGAATGGCGAGAGCGTAAGGCCCACTTTGGAGAGCTGGGACAGATGGATGGCAGTCACCACAGGTGGTTTGAAGATCGTGGAGAGGAAGAGTGCCTGACGGATATGGTAGACAGTGCGACGGGGAAAAGCCTGGCTCTGCTAGACAAGGAGGAGATCACCGTGGCAGCGATGAAAGTATTATGGGTCTGGGTTGAAAGGTATGGGATTCCGAAGGCCTTATATGCAGATTGGAAAAACGTATATGTAACGCAGCGAGAGCCGACAGTGAAAGACCAATTGGCTGGTGAGTTACCTCTGACACAGTCTGTGGGCAATAGAGGAAATACATACCTCCTCCGGATCATCCCTAGAGAAGATTCAGCCTCCAGACTCAATGTATCAGCCCAATATTACCGCTGTGAGGCCACCAGAGGACATTTCTAAAGAATCTTGACAGATTTAAATCGCAAGATGATCTAGTTCAGATAGATGGGTGACACATACATGGGTGATGAAAAGACGTTATAATAGTTGCACTATGAATGTTTACAGCAAAATTCCGGGATAGGGACTCCTGGCAAGTATCTCGCTACTATCAAAGAAAGCCAAGCAAAGACTTAAATGGTTTGATTACTACAATTCCCACCACCACAATGCCAGACTTACCTACCGTCACTTCGATATATCCCCCCAAACTTTTTATCGCTGGAAAAGGCGCTATGATCCCTGGCATACAGAAAGCCTGGAAGATCATTCTCATCACCCCGGGCAGGTAAGGCGGCCTCTTTATCCAGTGAAACTGGCTGAGGCAGGGATTAAGTTAAGGGAAGGATATCCCAGATGGGGCAAGGACAAGCTGGTGATACTTTTGCGGCGTGAAAGAATTGCCTCACCTGCTTCCACAGTGGGCAGAATCCTCAAGAAGCTAAAAGAGCGTGGTGTATTGAAAAAGCCCTTGCCAAATCACATATCTGCTAGGAAGAGCCAGAGACAACGTCCCTATGCGGTAAGAAAATCTAAAGATTACGTGGTGAAGGAGCAGGGAGACATCGTGGAGGTGGATACACTTGATGTGAGGCCTTTGCCCGGTGTGGCAGTTAAACATTTTACCGCTAGAGACATTATTTCAAGGTGGGATGTTTTAGAGGCTTATACCAGAGCAATCTCTCATACTGCAGCTGCTTTCATAGATACCCTGCTACCACGAATGCCTTTCCCTATCAAGCCCATTCAGGTAGATAGAGGAGCAGAGTTTCAAGATACTTTCAAGAGAGAATGTCAACGAAGGAGTATTAAGCTATTCGTCCTGCCACCATACTTACCCAAATTTAATGGCCATGTAGAAAGGACACAAAGAACTCATACTGAGGAATTCTACGAGGTCACGGCCACAAGCTTTGAGATGGCAGAACTGACCCAAGCTTTATTAGAATGGGAAAGAATATATAATACTGTGTATGACCTCACCAGGCATTGGGATACCTCACTCCACAGGAACTTCTGGAGCACCATCAATAAAATCAGAGAAAGGAGAAAGTATTACTAATCTATCTGAACTAGATCAGCTATGGCAGATCTCCGCTACGGAGAGTCGAGAGGCCGAGAATAGAATATCCCTTAATCGGAAGGTTAGCTAACACTTTCCTCTAGTATCACTGTAATAGCGCCTTTGGAATATACTGCAGTACAAATATTGCCTCCTTTGCAATAGTTATAATCAATCTCAATCTGATTCTTATTGCCATTCTTTGTTATAGCTAGGTCAGAGCAAAGCAGTCGGCAGAGATCACAGGCATGGCACCTCTCTTGATCTATTATTCGGTATATGGATTCTTCCTTTCACTGGTGTTAGCCTATCGCCTTTATTTACCTTAATCTATCCCTAGTGTATTTGATTGGACTTCGTTCTGCCTATCCTAAATCCAATGTCCATAGCTTTTAAACTCAGCTCTCTCAGCCTTTCTGGAATAATTTCTCTATGCTTGTTATTATAATACTTTCTGCCAGCAACTAGGGTTTTCAAAGCAAATGGCAAACTATAAAAAATCTTTAGACGTCGTGCTATTGCTTAGGAGGCATAGAAGATGCGAATAGAAATTCCATTTATAAAGGGGCACATGGGAGGCAATGAGATAGTGCTATTGTGGGGTGATATACCCGGTGATAAGGAACTCCAGATAGCGCTGGCTGCACTTCGCCCCCCTTACAATCTGGGACAGGACTTAGGGGTGCTTCATAAAACAGACAGGGAAAATGTGCTTGAGGTCAATATGACCTGGCAGTTTGATGATGTATATATTGAAATGTGTGGTGGCCTGACTCAAGTCTTGGGCAAGGCACTGGTGGATGTTCCTCAGTTAGCAGCCTATTTCGGTATTCAGGTCGTTGAACCAGCGTTTACGATTACTCTGGAAACAAAGGCAGGGCCTATCCCCATCACTGTGGAAATAGAGCAAGGTGAAGTCAAGCGAGTGCTAACGGACATGACTTACTATGGCGAATATTGCTATCGCGAAGGCGTGAGAGAAGTTCACATTGCTGGTGTGCCAGGGATGAAGGTGGGGCAATTTTTGGTAATGAAGGCCGACGAGATAATCAATAAATACCCTACTGTAAATTTGGAACGGATGGACAAAAATACTTTAACAATCCTGGAAAACTTTCAGAAAGAGTGGGGAAAAAAGTATCCCCCCGGAGACCTTAGTTTTACCATATATGACCTGCACCCCAAAGGCAAAGGTCAGGCTCGAGCTACTTTCCCCCACAACGCTGCGAATGCCTATATAGAGCCTAGCTGTGGTACAGGCACAGTTGCTGCCGGCATCGCTATGCTGGCCCAGGGAGAAATAAAAACTCAAAAAGGTAAGGCAAGGATATCGTTCGAAACTGGTGGTGAACCTACTTTGGGCGGTTCAGAATTGTCCGACCTGATATTAAAGGTTGCCGATAACAAAGTGGTAAAGGCTGAGTTCAGTCACAGCCTGATACAGATCCTAGCTACAGGAATGATCTGGTTCACATATTGAAAGGTACAAAAGGCTGGGCCATTAAAAATTACAAAGCACCAGAGAGAGGAAGATGATAGGTTCTGTGCTTGTGTGGGGAGAGTGCCATGATAGGGAGAAAGTGGCTACCGAAGAAGGGGAATATACCATGGGGGCGAACGAGGAGAAACTGATGCATGCCTGAATCTCAAAGATAGTGGCAGTCTTTCGCCTGGCTATTACGCCGACATAGCTCGTTTTAATCCACAAACAGTGAACGATACTGCAATGTTTTAAGTCTCCAGATCCCGGTCAGAGCGCATTGTCCATGTGCCGATGAACGTTGTGTCAGTAATGAAGGATAGCCAATTCACGCATTGTTCGCCGGGACAGACTGCTGAAACCGGGGGCCTGAGACATCGAGAGTTTAGAGGTGTAAGGCAAGAGAACCTGCTTTGCGTAATACTGACCTCCAGATTAAGTTGGGCAGCAATGCTAGCCTTAATTACCAGAGCAAAGCAACCTTTGGGCATCGCCCAACACTGTGTTGATAATGTTGCTGTCCAGTGAAAATGTCACCCTAATTGTTCTGTGAATTTGTCATTCCCTATCGATATGGATTCTAAAAGGTCTGCGCCAAGGGCGATCCTGGGCAGGCTTATAAGGACGACCGGTGTTTGGCTTTGCGGTCCTGGCTGCTACACAGTGCACTAATTCCCGGAAATCACTTGCCCCAGGCATGAAGCGGGCTGTGTTCCTTGTTCTAAGCACCGGAGCCTCTGGCGGTGCCGATCTGGTAAGAAGGCATTGCCCCTTATAGTAGACTGCCAGGCTGCCATCCATTCTTTCCTGTACCTCCACATGGGCCTTAGCATAGCTTAGTCGGCCA
>JAGHCA010000057.1 GCA_021160725.1 Dehalococcoidia bacterium
ATCTCCAGATCATCAACGTTGATATTAAGAAGTTCCAACGCCTTTTTAATGTACTCAGTATACCCGTAGTTCAAAAACTGTATAGTATGTCTTGGACACCGCACAACGTAAATTTGACAAAGGGGTTATGGGTATGCTACAATCAAAAACGTCCCGAGTAGCCAAGCAGGCACTTAGCAGAAGAGTCGGGCCTGGTGGAAGCTGAAAAGTGCAGGTGAGAACCAGCGCAAGGTAAGTGGAAACGGGGTCGGGCGATAGCTAGTAGTGGAAGTAAGGTTACTCGGGACAGTTTTCTTATCAGATTAGCCGTCTCGTTATCGCTCAAAGTCAGCGCCAGTCCTCATCACAATAGAAACTTACGCCAACGAGACCCGGCCCCATGTGAGTCCCCAGCACTGGTCCCATCTCAAAAAAGCGTAGCCCAACCCAACGAAAGCCTTCGCGAAGCCTCTGCTCTAATATCCGGGCTGCCTTGGGAACATGGGTATGAACAACCCAACCATGAAGGAAGACGTTCCCTTTCACTTCTTTTTCCACAAGCCCTAGAATATACTCCACGGCATGGGCCATGGTTCTTGCCTTATTTAAGACCTTGACCTCTCCCCCCTCTTGGGTCAGAACAGGCTTAATCTTCAGCAAGGTACCAATGAGGGCTCTAGCTGCCCCAATCCGCCCTCCTCTCCAGAGATACTCCAACGTATCAAAAGCACCAATAACCTTTATGCACTTGTTTAGTTTTTCCATAGAAGCCACAATTTGAGATAGCGTCTCTCCCCTTTCCGCAGCTTCAGCGGCAGGGGGGATTAGCATTCCCAGGGCTATAGTTAACGAATCCACTATCTCAATTTGAGCCTGGGGAAGCGCATTTTTAGCGGCCAAAGCTGAAGCACAGGTCCCGCTTAATTTACTAGAAATATGCAGGGATAGGATGGGATGTCCCTGCTCCGCCAGCTCGCGATACACTTTGATAAAGTCAGCAATCGCAGGTTGTGAAGTAGTAGGCAGTCTTCCGCCTTTAGCCAGCCTTTGATAGAACTCCTCATTAGTAATGTCCACCCCTTCAGCGAAAACCTCACTTCCGAAAGCAACCCTGAGTGGCACAATGCGGATATCATATTTAGCGATGACCTCTGGCTCAAGGTAGGCAGTACTATCGGTGACGATTTTAACTTTAGCACACAAGTTCTTATTCCTCATCAGCGAAGTATGCAGTTAAACCTCGAAGCTAGCAATGGCCTAAGCCCTCCACAATTTGAATGCACTTTTTATACTTTGCTATCCTGTCAGATACAACTTTTTAGAAAACCCCACCTGTTACTAAATCAATCATTCATACAAAGTCTAGCACTCACAGTTGCAGCTGTCCACCGCCGAAGCCACTCGCCATTTCACTAGCACGCAGAGATTCAGCATTACCGGGAGGGTATGTCTTCTGACACTGCACAAACACAAAACCCAACTATCTCTTCCCAGCAACATCATCATGAAGAACGGCAGGCTAGCGACTCAGAGAGCATCTGCCCAATCTGTGGCATGAAAGCATTCAAAATCAGCAGAAGTTAGGCTTGCTTCTTACATAGCCTAACAGAATTTGGAAGGGTTTGATTCTGCCCCGGCCTCGGCATATCCAATTCTTTTGTCTTAACAACCACTCTTAGCGAAGGCTTATATCCCATGGATTAGCGCCAGTCTACTGTGGACACTATCCTATATGCTGTTATTCTGGGCTTATCTTTTAAAAATGCCTCAGCTTGTCGGAGCAGATCCTGCGTTATCCTTGACTGCACCCATATCTTCCAGTTTTCAATCGTCTCCCAGGTGCTCATCATTACGACGGCAGAAGAATCCACCTCGCTGACGAGACTCTCAGCGCTCAAAAAGCCTGGATATTGCATAGCATGCGACCTGAGCTTCATCAATATAGGCTCCAAGCCCTTATAATTCTTCACCTTGTATCCTACGATACCTTTTATCATTATCCCCTTCTTTCTCCTCTCTCCTGCTGTTTCCTTCTTATCCCTGTTTACGGCTGTCTCGTAGAATGTTACTTAATATACGCCAGCTTTGGTCTAATTGTCCACTTCCTCGAGTTCCTCTTCAGCAAAGCGACTGACTGCCGGCAAGCCTTTCGACTCAAATCTCACCAAATACCAGAAGCGGAAGGTATCCTTAACAGGTGCTTTGTCCACGACACCGGTGCGATCTCTATACGGTGAAGCGGAACCAGAACTGACTTTCACCTTGCTGCCTTTCTCGAACTTCGGCACCCTGCAACGATATCCCCGAGGAATGTCATACTCTCTGCGTTTAATCGGATCAGAGAGAATGGCGTAAGCCTCGTTTATCTCTTTCATTTTCTTACTGGCATCCCGACCTGATTTATTCCTGTCTGGATGATATCGAAAAGCCAGCTTACGATACGCCTCTTTTATCTCCGTTTCGCTGGCGTCTGGTGAAATGTGTAATACTTCGTAATAGTCTTGTTCACTTTGCATTGCTGCTATCTTAGTTTCCTGTGGAATTCACTCGGGTATTTGCCCCAACCAGTACCGCCACTGCTTCCGTCAGTATCGAATACCATAATACTATTCAGTATCTGTCCTGTCAATTATTCTGGGGCTCTATGATAGATTCTGTGGAAAAACTCTTTATAAAATGGTGGTAAAAACCCTTAAGCAGAAAGACTAAGCGAAAGGAGGTTTTACCACCATGGCTAAAAGCCAGGAAAATAATACCATAACGCTGCTTGGGCTTAAAGACTGCAAAGCGGGGGAGGTGGTGAGAGGCGATGATAGGATAGTAGTGAAGATTACAGTTAATGGGGGTTGGGAGAAATGTCCTTATTGTGGCTCGGAGAACCTGTATAAGCATGGCATGTATGAGCCTCGCCAAGTACTACACACCTGGACAAACGGCACAAAGATTTATCTAGACCTTCACCGGCAGCGTTGGAAGTGTCGCAATTGCGGCCATACTTTTATCGAAGGCAAGGAATTGGTACGCTCTCGTTCCAGGCTTA
>JAGHCA010000010.1 GCA_021160725.1 Dehalococcoidia bacterium
GGCAATCATACAGCTTTAAGAACTTACGGAACGACGGCTATCAGTGGTGCTATTTTCCATATGATAAATCATGCCCTATTTGAGGGGCTTCTTTTCCTGGTAGCGGGGGCGATATTTTATCGCATTGGCACGAGAGACCTTAACCGCATGGGAGGTCTCGGTCATACCATGAAATTCACGGCAGCGTTTTTCCTGCTTGGAGCGCTGGCCAGTTCTGGTCTTCCTCCTTTCAATGGCTTTGCTTCTAAAATATTGATTTATGAGTCTGTATATCAATTTAACCCAGTCCTAACCATAATTGGAATATTGGTTTCGATTATAACTCTGGCTGTTTTCGTCAAAGCTTTTTTCTCAGCATTCACCGGAGCAGTGTTGCCTAAATATGAAGACATAAAGGAAGTACCAAAAACGATGATAGCAGCCATGACCATTTTCGCTGTAATCATCATTATTTTTGGTCTGTTTCCAGGTCTAATCGTTGATTGGATAGTGCGCCCGGCCACCGATGCTTTGGTGGACCAGGCATCATACATCAACACAATCATGGGAGCTATACCATGACGTTAATTGCAGAATCTGGCTACGAGTTTTGGAATCCCATTATCTGGCTCATTACCTTTGCTGTAGTGATGGTCATAGTCTACTTCTTCAGAAAACGAGGAGTGGAAAAATATAAGAAGGGTGAGGATCAGACAAAGATTTTCCTATGTGGGGAGGAGGTCCCCGGGGCAGAACAGCGTCAGGTGAGAGGGGGTAATGTATACTGGGGATTCTTTGAAACCCTTAAGGAATACTATGATGGGATCGTAAGACTGCATACTGGAATCGTAAATGACTATGTAGTTTGGTTCGTAGCTGTTATGGCTATAAGTGCCATAATACTGCTTATTGTCAAGTTAGTTGGATAATCTGAAGCAATATAGGATAGGAGATTGAGCTTGAAGGCATTTAAGAGAGCACTGTGGGTTTACCACCTCAATACTGGTTCGTGCAATGGATGTGATATTGAGATTCTAGCTGTGCTTACCCCTAGGTATGATGTTGAGCGTTTTGGCATCATGCTTGTCGGTTCGCCGCGACATGCCGACGTTTTACTGGTGACAGGTCCGGTGGTCAAGCAAATGGTGCCGCGAGTAAAGCGTATATACGAACAAACACCTGACCCCAAGCTGGTTGTGGTAGTTGGTAGCTGTGGCATAGAAGGGGGTGTGTTCTACGAATCGTATAGTCTGGCGGGACCTGTAGACCAGATTATACCGGTTGATGTTTATGTCCCGGGATGTCCACCCCGGCCCGAAGCCATCATAGAAGCAGTGGTCAAAGCCTGGGTAAAGCTCGAAAAAGCTGAGCAGGGAGTTAGATAAATGGAATTACTGAGTCCTGGTGAAATAGTTGATAGCTTTAAGACAGCTCTGGGAGATGGCGTTATTGACGCCAAAATATATGAGCGCGAGGTTGCCGTCAAGAAGAATAAGTTCCGCAGCCTTTGGGTTGAGGTGAAAAAGAGCGCCTTTCGCGACGCTGTAGAGCATATCTGCCACCTCCAGGAATACCCTCACCTGGCCATTATCTCCTCGAGCGATCTGGGTGCTGAGGTTGAGCTCATCTACCACTTCACCATTTACTACGGCTATCATCTAGAGGAGTTGAGCTTGGGGTTGCGGGTGAAGCTGCCCAAGAGCGACCTGAGGATACCGACAATTACGGATATCATTCCCGGGGCAATATTTACCGAGCGTGAAACTCAGGAGATGATGGGAGTAGAGGTGGTTGGTATCCCTGATAAAAGACGATTATTCTTACCTGAAGATTTTCCCGAAGGTGTTTATCCCTGGAGAAAGGATGAGAAGGGCCCGCCCGATGACATGCTCAGGGTTCTACCAGGAAGGGAGCAAAAATGATGCAGGAAGAGACGAAAAAGGCGACATATACCATTCCCGTAGGGCCAATTCATCCGGCGCTGAAGGAACCGATTCGGCTTGCTCTGACTGTTGACGGTGAGGAGATTGTGGATGCGGATGTCTTTGTGGGGCAGGTTCACCGCGGTATCGAGTGGCTTGGTATGAATAGGAATAACCCTGTCCAAAGTATATACCTGGCGGAACGGATATGTGGTATCTGTAATATATCTCACCCATTTTCATTAGTTATGGCTGTCGAGCAGGCTGCTGGAATTACTCCACCGCCGCGTGCCGAGTATATAAGGGCGATTATCGCTGAAATGGAGCGCATACATTCTCACCTACTGTGGGCTGGGGTTGCAGCTCACGAGATTGGCTTTGATACTGTTTTCTATCTCGTCTGGCGGGTCAGGGAAGAAATAATGGATTTAGTTGAATACGTGACCGGAAATCGGGTTACCAAGGCTATGTTTCAAATCGGTGGATTGCGGAGAGACATTACTGAGGAGCAATTCCCCAGAATTAGACAATCCCTGGATTACTATAAAAGCGTATTTGACCAGCTAAAAAGGGTATTTTTAGACGATAAGACGATACAGATGCGGACGAGGAATGTAGGCATCCTGAAGAAGGAAGATGCGTTGAAACTGCTCATATGTGGCCCGTCAGGCAGGGCAAGTGGTGTCCCTAAAGATGTGAGGCAGGACCAGCCTTACGCTGCCTATGCCGATCTGGATATCAAGGCTATGACTCCAGACATGGTCACCGGGACTGTAGTAGGCGATGTGTACGACCGGATTATCGTTCGATTACTGGAGGTTAAGCAGGCGATTGAAATCATTGAGCAGTGTCTGGAGAAAATGCCGCCTGGTCCGATACTGGCACAACCAAAGATAGCAGTGCTGCTGAAGGCGCTGACCCAAGCAGAAGGTGAGGGTATCGGGCGAGCCGAAGCACCCAGGGGTGAAGTCATACATTATGTTCGTCTGGAGGCTGGGCAGAGCACCCTGGCCACTTGGAAGGTGAGGGCGCCCACCTATGTTAACCTGATGGCGGTTCCCACCATACTCAAAGGCATGCAGATTGCCGATGTGCCTATCATCTTTGCCTCCCTTGACCCTTGTATGTCCTGTACTAATCGGATGATTATTACGGACCGGGCCCTGAGGAAAAAGTCGATAATGAGCTACGAGGAGATGCATCGCCTCTCCCTTCAGAAGACCGAAAAATTGCGGAGATGAAATCATGAATGTGATTGTAATCATAGCTACCTTCATCTGCGTTGTGGGCCTAAGCACTATATTTAGCTTGTTGTACCGAGGCGTAGACCGTAAGCTGGTGGCTCATATGCAAGGGAGAGTAGGTCCTCCCGTAGTCCAACCTTTTCGCGACGTGCGTAAACTGCTTATGAAAGAGAACATTATTCCTGATGGTGCTATCTCTTGGCTGTTTACGGCAGCTCCGTTTATTTGTTTGATAACTTCGGCTTTACTATTGTTTTACATACCCTTATTTGGACAGGAAGCACTTTTAGGAGGATATGGTGATGCCATATTAGTAATATACCTGTTGATATTACCATCCCTTGCTCTTGTCTTAGCAGGTTTTGCTTCGAGTTCACCATATGCCACTGTGGGAGCGCAGCGGGAGATGGTCATCATGATGAGCTATGAACTCCCTCTGGCGATAACTGTAGTTTCTCTCGCTTGGCGCATCGGTCGTGTCGCCGACAATCCTTTTATGTTTTCTACGATTGCTGAATCTCCTATATGGAGTTTGGTTGGGCCTCTGGGAACAATAGGTTCGCTGATTTTGCTGTTTGCTCTCCTGGTAGTTACAACTGGTGAGGCTGGTAAAGTGCCATTTGATATAGCCGAGGCTGAAACTGAAATCGCTGGCGGATTACTGGTTGAGTATTCGGGCAGAAATCTGTGTTTGTTCTACCTGGCTGATATAATAAAAACGTTTGCTCTTGCGTCATTAGTAGTGGCTTTATTCATCCCGTATAACCTTTCTCCTTTAGTTGGAATTGGTGCGCCTGTTCTCGCTGGAATAGTGGACGGCTTATTCTTTCTGGTCAAGGCCTTTGCTGTGATGCTCATTAGTATATCGGTTATACGTACGGCAGTGGCACGATTTAAGATAAGCCAGGCAAGCTGGGTCTATATAATAGCCATGACCCTCATAAGTTTATTTGGTCTGATATTGCTATCAGTTGACTTGATGGTATCATGAAAATGTTTGAAGCAGCAAAAACGATATTAAAGCAACTCTTCCGAAAGCCGGCGACGAATATCTTTCCAGCCAAATATGCCCCTGCCTCCACTTTGTCCTTTCTGGACAGAGTGGCAAGACAGGAAGTGAAGCTACACCCACCGGTCACTATACCACCCGGGTTCCGCGGTAAGATTGTCTACGATCGAGAAAACTGCACTGGTTGCCAGCAATGTTACAGAGTATGTCCCACGCAGGCCATCGAGTGGTTGCCTGAAGAAAAAAAGATCAGAGTGGTTATCTCACGTTGTTGCTTCTGTGCCCAGTGTGTTGACGTTTGTCCGGTGAATACATTGGCCATGACGGAGGAATTTCTGCTGTCCAGCTACGACAAATACGCCGACGAGCTGGTAATCATTGACAGCGGCGAACTGCCAGGCTCGAAGAAAAGAAAGAAATCAGACGCCACAGCCGCAGAGAAACCACCGGAACAAAGCTAGCTTCTTTACTCCAACAGCGGAATTTCAGCTATCCGTCCTTTCAGAATGACTTCGGTTAATGTGTTTACACTTTGGCGCACCGCTTCTGAAATGATACCACCTGTTTCTGTTTGCTTGGGCTGTATCCCAACCAGAAGGATGCTTCCACAAAATTCCTTTACGTAAGATATGAATATGGAGAGGGGTAAGTGGTGTGTGGAAAAGGACGGGATGTTGATTTGCTCTGGCGCGATTATGCGTAGAGCACCTGGAGATAAGCCCATATCGGCGGCATCTACGACTATCAGTAAATCGGGTCGGTATTGGCGGATAGCCGAGGTATAGCCTTCCGGGGCAGAGCCAGCGTCTATGGCCATCAGGTCATCACTGCGTAAGGACTTGACTCTGTGCTGCTTCTGGATGAGCATGTCTATTAGGCAGACGCCAGCGGCATCGTCGCCACCCAGTCGGTTGCCAATGCCCAGCACGATTGTATTGCTCATCTGCTGTTTCGCGTTGATAACTTTCCAATAGGCTTGATTTTGGGATTATTCTATCCCCATTTCGAGGCTTTTAGCAACAAGACTTTTCCCCCAGATATTTAATACAACCTGATTCTTGTGAACCTGTCAATGTGAGGGAGTGACATACTCTAGGCCAGGATTTCAGAACAGTAAAATGTTATCTTTTAGCCGTTGCCAAGCCACTGCTGTGGGTGTTAACATCTCATGGTTTCTGGTAAAAATCTCAAAATAAGGAGGGCTTCATGAATTATGCGAATTTAATTGTAGAGCAGGAGGATAAAGTCGGCATAATCACCTTGAATAGACCGCCAGCAAATCCGATTAATGCGAGTGTGCTTGATGAACTGGATGCGGTTTTGACCGAGTGGGAAAAGGATAAAGCGGTGAGAGCAATAATTATTACAGGCGCTGGCGATAAGGGATTTTCCGCTGGCTTTGATTTGAAGACGGCTGGTACGCCGGAAGGCGAGAAAGCTGTATCCCGAGGGCAAGAGGTGTTCAGCCACATCGAAAAGTATCCCAAGCCAGTAATCGCCGCCATAAATGGCTATGCTCTTGGTGGTGGTTGTGAGCTAGCAATGTCTTGCCACCTCAGGATAATGGTCGACTCCGAGCGGGCGGTGATAGGACAGCCTGAGATTGACCTGGGTATTATACCTGGCTGGGGTGGCACCCAGCGGTTGCCCAGGCTGGTGGGTAAGACCAAAGCGCTGGAAATGCTCCTGCTCGGTACTAGAATCAGCGCTTCCGAAGCTTTGAGAATAGGGCTTATAACCAGGTTGTCTCAACCGGAGCAGGTGATTGATGATGCTAAGGAACTCGCTAGGGCTCTGGCGAAAAAGGCACCGATTGCTGTGCAGGTAATCCTCGATGTAGTGACACGTGGGCTCGAGGTAAGTATTGATCAGGGCTTAAAAATAGAACGAGAAGGCTCACGGCGGGTGGAAAAAACAAAAGATGCTATGGAAGGCATGACAGCGTTTATTCAGAAACGAGAGCCGGTCTTCACGGGTGAATAGCTTAGGGTCATGGTCATGTTGCCTTCGAATTACGCCATCTGCTGTCCCATGGGGATAAGCAGCAATGAGCCATTCTGTCACCAAAATTCGTGAGGTGCGTATTCTAACCGTGTCGGGGCTCAGGTGTTGAAGACACTAACTTCTAGAGACATGCAACCTAGCTAGAATTAACTATCTTTAGCTCTTCTCTTTCTTCTGGCGTCTATGTGTTCTCTTGCTGCCCACCGGACACGCCCTCACACAACCTCCTGCACATCTCCCGGAGTTGCACACGTGTTTATCTGTAACAGAAGGAGGGTCTAACCATATTTCATTCCAATTCAGATTCTCTTTGGGCGTCAAGATATTTATACTGGAATTATAGGCGCACGATGCGCATGCCTTCATGCACAATGTACACCCTCTTATGCATAACTTTTCTTTGATAATGGGATCCGGCTCTAGCTGCATGCTTGTTATTACTGAATTAAATCGAATTCTTGGACCATATTCGGGTGTCAGCACAAGGTTACTTAAACCAAATTCTCCTAAGCCAGCTCTCACGGCAGCGTGCCTATGAGAAAAAGGAGCCTGGAAGTTAGGAATATTACTCATGAAGGGTTCATATTGCTCATCATAAGTTGCCGGGAAACACATTGATGAGTATCCTTGTTTTTCCAAAAACAGAGCAATCGACAATCCAATTTGATCTAAGCGGGTATTTACCATGCTGTAGGCTACCGTGTTATAGATGTATTCTTGAACAGGTATTCTTAATTCTTCTGGAATCATCTGGGAATTCAGGAATAATCTATCTCTTTCTACAGCTGCATCTAGTAATTCTACCCCAAACGAAATCACCGATTTAGCATCTGGTATGAAATCGGCAGGTGCATGTCCCTTTGGTGCGCCTGCAAAGCTCCCCGCGGAGGCAATTCCCACCTTGCTTGCTCCCTCCATCAAAGCGATTCGCTTTATCTCATCCTTCAATAGTGTACCCTCCTTGCTCAGTGTTTTTATATCCGACACTTAATGCCTGATGAAAGTATACACGAAATGACCTTTTTCAGGAATAGCACTTTGGCTCCTTGCCAGACCCGTGGCGTGACTTTGTTGTCGATATAGGTTATTTATGTAGAGACAACGGGACTAGATTACACACTAATCCATAGCGTATATTCCGCAATTACAAAATAATTGGCAGTGTTGACGATGATATAATAGCCAAAGAGATGACTAAGTTGGTGAATGAGAAGAGATGAAGAATAAGAGAAAGCTGCTATTGTTCTTAACACTGCTTCTTGTTTGTGCGTTGCTTTTTAGTTCCATCCCTGCTTGGGCTGGTGAACCTGGTTACGGGAAATCACTAGCGGAAGCCAGGAAGGCTCTGGAACAAGAGCTTTTGCCTCTGTCTGGAGACGGCTTTGTTGGTATCGCCCAGTCGGAAACTGAGGGTGAAGTCATCGTCTTTGTCGAGGATGAACAGACGAAGAAAAGAGTGCCTTGTTCCTTTAAGGGCTGTAGGGTGCGGACAGAAGTTACCGGGAGAATTGAAACTCTTTCTACCCAGGTAGCGGTGCTCCTGACCGGCGTCAGCGAGGATAGGCAAAACGAGGTCAGACCTCTGGTCGGCGGGACAAGCTTGTCGGCTTATGTTACCAAAGGGGCGTTAATATATTTATATGGTGGAACGTTGGGTATGGTCACCTATGATAATAAGGTTCTGTCTAATGCCCACGTTATCGCTATGAGTCCGGAGACGGGAGAGTTTCTCGACGTAGGAACGCCTGTCATCCAGCCTGGAAGTCGTGACGGAGGAAGGATAGGCAACAGGGTAGGGGAACTAGAGACATACATCCCCATTGACTTTGGGGGTGGCACGGAGAACTATGCCGATGCTGCTATAGGCAGTATTGATACTGATGTTGGTGCGTCTGTGGGCGAGCAGTTTTCTGAAGGAGATAGCTACTGGATTGAGGGATGGACCGAGGTCTCTAAAGGGGATATCGTACGTAAATCCGGACGGACGACTGGAGTAACCACAGGTGAGGTAGTTTACACCAATGCCTCTGTCTGGGTTACGTACGGCGACAAGTCAGCTTATTTTGTGGACCAAATTGTAGTAGAGCAAGAGAATTGGTCTTTTGCAGCACCCGGTGATTCTGGCTCTGCAGTGGATAAAGGTGGGGAGTTCGTGGGGCTGGTTTTCGCTGGCTCCGAAACACACGCGGTCATCAATAAGGCGGAGCACATTATTGAGGGACTTGATATTGCTGTTGAGCTTCCAGAAGGTCTGTGTAGTCTCACCATCTCCAGTACTCCTGGTGGTTCGGTTTCTATCCCTGGTGAGGGGAGATATATCTATGCTGCCGGGGTGGTTGTCGACCTTATTGCTGAGGCTGGCGGAGACTACCGGTTTGTGAGGTGGACTGGCGATGTGGATACCATCGCTGACGTCAATGCTGCCTCGACCAATATCACTATGGGAGGCAATTACTCCGTAATCGCCAACTTTGAACTAAAAGAGGGTCTATGTAGTCTTACTGTCTTCAGCACCGAGGGTGGCTCGGTAATCACTCCCGGTGAGGGGACTTTTATCTACAATGCCGAGGATGTGGTTGGCCTTATTGCTGAGGCTGACGAAGACTACCAGTTCGTGAAGTGGACTGGCGATGTAGATACCGTTGCTGATGTTTATGCTGCCTCGACCACCATCGCCATGAACGCATCCTATTCCATCACTGCCAAGTTTGAGTCGTGGTATCCCGAACCCATGGTGCTACTGTTGGTATCCAGCACCAGAGGAGGCTCGGTAACCACCCCAGGCGAAGGGGCTTTCTGGTATCCTCTCGGTGCCAAGGTCAATATTGTGGCTGAGGCAAAGGATAGCTACTGGTTTACCAACTGGACGGGTGATGTAGGGGCCATCGCTGACGTCAATGCTGCCTCGACTACCATCATCATGGACAGCTCCTACTCCATCAGAGCCAATTTTGAGGGGGGTGGGTGGTGCTTCATTGCCACCGCAGCCTACGGCTCGCCAATGGCAGAAGAAATAGAAATTCTCCGTCAGTTCAGGAATGAATACCTGCTCACAAATCCACTGGGACAAGCCTTGGTAGACCTCTATTACAGTATCAGCCTGCCAATAGCCGACTTGATAACGGAGCACCCCAGCCTGAAGCCAATAGTAAGGCTTGGATTGTTGCCTGCTGTGGCCGTGAGTGCCGCGGCCGTCAATACTACTCCGGCTGTGAAAATGGCCATGGCAGGCTTGTTGGTGCTGATTTCAGTGGCAGTGACTGCTTGGGTGATGAGTCAGCGAGGCAGAGACCCGCGATATCCATGACGGTTAGATTGTTCCTTGGGCTGTGCAGGTTAGGGTGATGCTTGACGGTGCTCGTTTGACAGTGTGAGGTGGGTTGATATAATATGAAACTGTAATATAGAAATCTTGGGAAAAAGCTATTACAAGAGGAGGTGGCATATGAGGAGACACATCAGGGTCACTCTGGTAGCTTTGCTTGTTGTGGTCGGTGTTTTGGTCTTCTTACCCTCTAGCTACGTAAGTGCTGGAGGCTCGGTTGTGAACTCAGGCTTTGAGGAGGGAGAAGAGGGAGACCCAGATGGGTGGACGCTGATCGGAAATGCTACGCGTGTGGATACCGGGCACATCTATGCCGGTAATTGGAGTGCCCAAGTAACAGGACAGGGTGACGTGCTCACTCAGTGGATTGCGAATATCACTGCGGGTAGAACATATGAGGCCTGGGGATGGATATATGTTTCGGATAATGTTACGGATAATGTTACGGGTGTTATTGCTCTCGATTTTTGGAAGGTGCAGGAGGGTGGGGCGAGCCAACTGAGTCCGACGATTATACTGTCTGCCACCGATACGGGCGGTGTCTATGTACAAAAGACTGACATGATGCTGGCGCCAACCTCGACGACGCATGTAAGAATCCGTCTCTACGGAACTGGCTTGAGCGATGGAGGGGAAGTGAGGTTTGATGACATTGGTTTCTGGGTGCCAGCAGGGAGCAGCTATTGCTTCATCGCCACCGCAGCCTACGGCACACCAATGGCGGAAGAGGTACAGATTCTGCGTGATTTCAGAGATAGATACATGCTGACCAACCCGGCGGGTCAGGCTCTGGTAAACCTCTATTACAGAGTCAGCC
>JAGHCA010000059.1 GCA_021160725.1 Dehalococcoidia bacterium
AGAAATGATTAACAGAAAGAAGGGTACAAGATAGCCCACCACAGGATAGGTTACAAATTCTGTGCGTCAGGCAACTAATTGCAGAAAACCTCTCTTAAGAGGGAATTTTTCTTGTCAGGAGGTACATAATGAATAAAACAATGAATAATGTAAAGGTCAGTTGCCCAATTTGCGGTGGAGTCATTCCTCTACCAGACGACGTTGAGGTTTCAGAGATTATTACCTGTAGCGAATGTTATAACAGGGTGGTTGTAGAAAGAATTGAGGGAGAAAATGTGGTTCTAAGTGAAGCGCCAGAAATTGAGGAGGACTGGGGACAATAGTATTGAGAATAGGATTACTGCACTCAACTATTAGAGAAGACGAAAAACTGCTAATAGAATCAGCCCGTAAACAGAATACCGGGATTGATATCGTAGATGTGCGAAGGCAAGTATTTAATGTAGAAACATGGCATAAGAAATACGATTGTTTATTGGTGCGTTGTATTTCTGCAACTGTGGGGATACACGCATCAATGTTTTTTGAGCATCTAGGATTACCAGTTGTGAGTCCATTACAGGTCATGACAATTTGCGAAAATAAATTCCTGACATCACTGAAGCTTAGAAATAACGGGGTGCCTACTGTTCCATTTGCTCTAGCATTTTCTGAAAACGAAGCCATTGAAGCTGTAAATCAACTGGGTGGATATCCGGTTGTGCTGAAACCGGTATCTGGTTCATGGGGTAGGCTGCTTGCCAAAATTAATGATCAAGATGCATTAGAAGCAGTTATAGAGCAGAAACATGTTTTGGGTTCACCTACTCATAAAGCTATATATATCCAGAAATATATCAATAAAAACGGACGGGATATACGAGTAACAACTGTTGGCAACAGGGTTGTTTGTGCCATATACCGCGATGCACATCACTGGATTACCAATACTGCTCGAGGTGCCAGAGCCTCCGTATGTGAAGTTGATAAGACGCTTGAACAGACCAGTCTTGCAGCTTCGCAGGCAGTCGGGGGCGGAGTATTGGGAATAGATATGTTTGAAACAGATGACGGCTACATAGTAAATGAAGTAAATCACACGCCGGAGTTTAAAAACGTGCAGCGGACTACGGGAGTAAACGTTGCCAAAGCAATAATTGATTATTGTCATGAGGTAGCACATCATGATTAACGTCAGCATAATCGGTGCATCAGGATATTCCGGAGGAGAACTCCTAAGAATTCTCCTTGCTCATCCTGAAGTCAACATTCTTCAAGTTACCTCCAAAAGATTTGTAGGCGAACCTGTATCGTTGTATCAGCCCAATCTACGAGGAAGAACATCTCTAACTTTTTCGTCGGTGGAGGAGTTACAGCATTGCGACGTAATGTTTGTTGCATTGCCAAACGGCACATCTATGACCTTGATGGCTGACCTGGTTCATCATGCGCATAAAATCATTGACCTGGGTGCGGATTTCCGATTACGCGACGAAAAAACTTGGTACAGGTGGTATGGTAAACCACATACAGCTCCCCAACTTATTGATAAATTCATATATGGTTTACCCGAATTACATAGGGAAAAAATAAAGAAAGCCAGCTTCATTGCAGGACCGGGATGTGAGGCTGCGGTAACGATTCTTTGTCTTTGGCCTCTTGTGAAGCACAACTTGATAGAAGAAAAACCAATCATAGTTGATGCGAAAATGAGCAGCTCTCAAGCAGGAAGCCGCGTTACCCTGTCTTCCCATCATCCCGAAAGAGCTGGTGTAGTAAGGTCATATATGCCCACTGGGCACAGGCACACAGCTGAAATCGAGCAGGAGTTACAATTAAACAGTATCTCACCACAAGTTTCCATTTCGGCAACAGCTATCGAATTGGTTCGTGGGTTACTTGTCACGATTCACACGTTTCTAAAGAACGGATTGAACGAGAGAGACATTTGGAATGCGTATAGAACAGAATATGGTGACGAACCATTTATTCGTATCATCAAACAAAAAAGTGGGCTCTACCGATATCCAGAACCAAAAATCCTTCAAGGAACCAACTTCTGTGATATTGGCTTTGAGGTAGATAAACATACAGGAAGATTGGTGATAATTGGAGCCATAGATAATTTAGTGAAAGGCACTGCAGGCAATGCTATTCAATGCATGAATCTAATGTCGAACTTTCCCGAAACTCTTGGATTAGAATTCTCAGGACTGCATCCGATCTAACAATATGAGTAACAATTCTAGTTTCAGGACATTTTATAAAGGTACCATCTTACGGTAGGATCAGCAGTACCATCTCGCCAATTTTACACAGGGCGAGCAACGAAAGACAGTGCAAATGCTTTCACAAGTTGGAGTTGATCGAATCAAAGTTGGAAATCCTGTGGTGAGAAAGGTGGCAAGCAATATAGAGCATCTGGTAAAGCTAAAGAATAGGCCAAAACTGCTATGTCATATCAGAAACAGAATGGATGATCTGGAGGTCAGGATAAGCTTCAATCTTGGAGGTACAGCTTCAACAAAAGAAGTAACCCAAGAAGTTATTAAAAACTACAGAGAAATCTATGATCATAGTTAAAGTAGGTGGAGGTAAAGATATTAACTGGGACTATATAGCCCAGGATACCGCTGCTCTGAAGGAGCCGGTAGTAATTGTTCACGGAGCAAATGAAGTCTTCACAGAAATATCAGAGAAGTTTGGCAAGGCTGAAAGAATGATTGTGTCGCCATCTGGTCATGTAAGCAGGTATACAGACTTGGAAACAATGAATTTATTGACCATGGTTTATAGTGGCCTTATGAACAAAAAAATAGTTGCCTGCCTCCAAAAATACGGAGTTAATGCAGTTGGACTGACAGGAGCCGATGGGAAACTATGGTTGGGAAAAAGAAAAAAAGCGATACTGGCAAAGGATGGTGCAAAAACGAAATTAGTAACTGATTCTCTAACAGGAAAAGTAGAATCAGTCAATACCAGACTGATAAATGTTCTTCTTGAAGGCGGTTTTACTCCAGTAATAACTATACCGGCGATAACCACCTCGGGAGAACTAATAAATGTTGATAATGATAGGGCTTTAGCTGTTATGGCTCGCGACCTGCAAGTGAAAACCCTGGTGATTCTCTTTGAGGCTCCAGGCCTTATGGAAAAACTGGACGATCCAAGTTCCAAAATCTCACATATTAATAAAGGAGAACTTAAGAAATTCTTAGATAATTTCGAAGGAAGAATAAAGAAAAAATTACTAGGAGTTTCAGAAGCAACAAATGCTGGTGTTACAAACATTTATTTCGGGGATGGCAGAATAATAAATCCCATCTCTTCAGCTCTGAAAGGAAAGGGAACGACAATTAATTAGAATGAACAAGACAACTGCTTCGGAAAACTACCTGATTGCCTTATATCCAAACAGAGGAATTACCTTTACTAAAGGCAATGGAGTCTATCTATACGATCAGAACGGAGAGAAATATTTGGATTTGGGATCGAATTATGGAGTCAATATATTCGGATACAATCATCCGTCTATTACCAGTGCCCTTCAGCGACAACTGAATGACCTGGTCAATCTTCATTGTTCTTTTAACAATCAGGTAAGAACACAAGCTGCAGAAAATTTATTGAAAGCCACAAACGGCAGATTATCGAAGGTATTTTTCTCCAACTCTGGAGCGGAGGCAATAGAAGCGGCTTTGAAATTTGCCAGAGTGGCAACAGGCAAATCACATTTTATTGCAATGAAAAACGCCTATCACGGAAAAACGCTGGGGGCTTTATCCGCAACAGGTGGAGACCGGTATAGAAATCCATTCTTACCTCTTCTCTGGGATTTTACTCATATTACTTTTGGGGACACCGAAGAATTACAACGCAGCATCTCCAATAATACCGCAGCAATTATGATTGAACCGGTTCAAGGAGAAGGAGGAATCCACATTGCTCCACAAGAATTTTATTCACAACTCCAGGATATTTGTGTCAGGAGAAATATTTTACTGATTGTAGACGAAATCCAATCAGGAGTTGGCAGAACCGGAACGTTTCTGGCTGGTGAGCAATTTGGACTCAAACCGGACATTCTATGTTTAGGTAAAGGGATAGCCGGTGGCATTCCAATCGGAGTAACCTTGGTGACAAAAGAAATATCAAGCAAAATTCCTTTGCATATTCATACATCAACATTTGGAGGAAACCCATTAGCCTGTGCAGGAATCTTGGCCGTTTTGAAAGAACTGGAAAATGGCAAGATATTCGATAACGTTAAGGAACTGGGCAGGTATCTTCTAGACCAGCTAAAGTCGATTGATAATCCTAAAATAGCCGAAGTTAGAGGACTGGGATTAATGGTCGGAATGGAACTGAAAGAGAATGCAACACCAGTCCTTAGAGCCCTGCAGCAGGAGAGAATTATAGCAATTCCTGCCGGCTCAAACATAGTGCGCTTTCTCCCCCCTCTCATAATTACGAAAAATGAACTTGATAAAGCAATTTCCGTTCTGAAAAGGATTTATTCCTGATTTATGTGCCGATTCCTATTAGTAAAGTCAAAGGATTCATTAATGCCTGAGGGCTTACTCAAGGAGTTTGCTGCAATGTGTCAAAGAAGTCATACGCCCGATGGCGACTGGCAAGGTGACGGTTGGGGAGTTGCCTGGCAAGTTGATAAATCATGGGAAACACACAAATCATTGTCTCCAATTTGGGAAGACCTGGATAAATTTTCGACAATTCCCCGGACGAATCTTTTTGTAGTTCATGCAAGAAGTGCCGGATTCCAACAGCATAAAAATAACCTGGAGTTCAACCAGCCCTATTTGCACAATAATCTATGTTTTGTTTTCAACGGCATGATCCGGGGCGTTAAGCTACAAAGAGTTTTAAGTGGGGAAATAGGAGCTCAAAAAGTGTTTTCATTTCTAATTGAAGAAATGAAAACGAAAAGTGCAAAGGAGTCTCTAAGGAAGCTCGACCACACTCTGTTGAATAATTCCAAGCAAGTTGAAGGAATGAATGTTGGATTAGTATCGGACGATAACTTTTATATTCTTTGCGAATATTCTATTCATCCATCCTATTTTACTCTGCAATACTATAAAGATGAAACTATAGCACTCGTGTGTTCTGAAAAAATCGGAACATATAACTGGGAAACCATGAGCAAAGGCGAGGTTCTGGTCCTATAAAATCTCCAGCACCAACAAGTAAGGTCGCCTACTCTATAATAGCAACAGCATCAAAAACATCAGGGGGGAAGACTTCTTGCCCTTCTATCGGTATAGCCAGGCATTCGGGTACTATCTCACAGGCAGAATAGGGAATTAGAGTACACCTCCCGACTCAATCAGCCCAGTGCTCGTCCCAGAAAGTATGGCCAGATTATTAAGGCAAGCAAAATTTCCCACCAAACCAGACCGGCATAACCAACTGTAAAGAGCCAGCCGATGAACCAGATAGGGCCTACCAAAGTTGCGGAGCGACGACGGTTCCAGCGTTTTTCTTCCTCTGCCATATCTTCCTCCTTTTACATGATAACCTATTCTCGATTCGCTGATTTTTCCCTGCAATATCTTAACGATAAGTTCACTGGATAGCAAGACCTATTTTTCCACAGTTACAACTTCACATGGATGATATTTCAGGCTCAGCCGTAGCTGCCCTTTTTCGCCAGCGGAGCCACAGGGCCCAACCCGTTATTAGCACAGCCAGAACAGCAATATAGATTTCCATGTGAAGGGCGGTAAGGAGCCCTGTCTGTAACAAAACTACGCTGTAGTTCAGTAAGCCGTGCAGGGCGGAAGCTATGAGGTAAAACTGCCATCCCCGGCCCTTGGCCAGTCCATAACCTGCCAGGGCGGAAAAGGCGATATGAGCAGCTACGGTGAAGAACCTTTCCCAAAATCCAGCCAGCGCCATGAAGCCGCCGGTTTGCACTGCGCCCCAGGTCCACCCTGAAGCGAAGATGAGATTGTGCCTCCACTGTGCTTCGAAGATGCCAAATGCAGCTCCAGCCACAGCGCCGATAGCCAGTCCCAGCTTGGGGTCAATACTCTTGTCGCTACGCCGCCAGTAGATAACCACCGGCACCAGCTTTGCCCCTTCCTGAACCAGTCCGCTGATAAGTATTTGTGGTATCCCGGCCAGAAGAATCCTGCGCGCGAGGACCTCCTGGCTCCAGAAATAGCCTAACGCTTGTCCAGTCCAAACCTGGAGGGGAATTTGTACAAAGCTAGCAGCGGCCAGGGTGATAAATGGACTGCTTACCAGGATCGCCCACAGCCAGGGTTTCTTAAAGAGCGGTGGCCGGTAGCCTGCCAGCCAAACCGCTCCGAAGGCTATAGCCAGGCCAATCCCCCAGGCGCTGGGGTTCTGAAAGAACGATTTGAAAAAGCTGACCGCATAATCTATCATGAGCACCTCCTATAGTCGAAGCTGATCCTTATTCAATTCATCGCATATGTACTTTTCGACACTACTTAGCATTGACGGCATTATACATGGATGCGAAATAAAAGAATATATCCCCTGGCAGGAACGCGCAGGACTCTATTGCCTACTCTGATAAGACTTTGGGCGCTGGCTCAACTTCAGCCACTGCCATTTTTGCTTTTCACAGCTGGATCTTCTCTATCTACTTAAACAAGTTCCACAGCATCTTTGTATTGGGGGACTTTCGTGGTCCAGCCGGTCCTCTCATTCAGGAAATTCGCAAAGCTAATGGCTGCTTTTTCTTCCCCATGAGTAACAAATACACAGCGGGGCGGGACACGAATGTCAGATAACCAGGCTAGTAAGCCATCACGGTCGGCGTGGGCAGAGAAGCCATCAATTTTTTCAATGTGTGCTCTCACCGGATGTATTTGCCCTAAGAGACGGACTTTCCTGGCGCCATCCAGCAAGATTCTACCCGGTGTTCCCTCCGCCTGGTAGCCAACAAACAATATCGTGCTTTCTGCCCTTCTGATATTGTTGACAATATGGTGCTTCACACGTCCGCCGGTTACCATACCGCTGCCTGCTATGATGATACTGCTTCCCTTTATGTTGTTAATAGCCTTGGACTCTTCCACACTCTGTATTATTTTGAGGTTTTCGAAACTAAAAAAGGAATTACCCTGGCGCAGACGTTGCATCATCTCTTTATCAAAGAGGTCTGCGTGACGTTTAAACACCTCTGTAATCCGTATTGCCATAGGACTATCCAGAAAGACAACTAAAGGTGGAATTTCTTTCCGCAAAAACAATTCGTTCAAGTGATACAGTATTTCCTGGCTCCGCTCCAGAGCGAAACTGGGAATAATGATATTGCCCCCGGCGTTTACCGTCCTGTTGATGCAATCACGCAATTGCTTTTGAATATCGGAGTTCTCGTGCTCTTCGTGAGTACGGTCACCATAAGTTGACTCTAAAACTATATATTCAGCCTCATCGAAAATTGTCGGGTCATTTATTATAGGGCGACGAGGCTCGCCGATATCACCGGAAAAAATTATCCTGTGGTTCTTGCCGTCCTTTCGAATGTTTATATTTATGACGGCAGCCCCGAGTACATGCCCCGCATCATAATAACAACCTTCGACATCGTTATTAACTGCGATACAGCTCAGATACTCTACGGCGGAAAAATGCGACTCAACTGCTTCGGCATCTTCTACAGTATAAAGAGGCATTTCAGGATAAGGACCACTGCGTCCCTCCTTTCTGTGACGCTTTGCCTTAAATATAGCATCTTCTTCCTGTAACTTTGCGGCATCGAGAAGGATAATCTGAGCTATCTCAGCCGTGGCTTGGGTGCAGTATATCTTACCTTTGTATCCTTCTCGTAACAGTTTGGGTAACAGTCCGCAATGGTCGAGATGGGCATGAGTCAAAAAAACAGCATCGAGCGACTCAGGACCGAACGGAAATGGCTGCCAGTTTCTGCTCTGGTACTTCCGCTCTTGGTACATCCCACAGTCTATCAGCACACGGGTATCATGATTCTCTAGAAGATAGCAAGAACCTGTGACATTCCTCGCTGCACCTAGAAATGACAGTTTACCTAGCACAGCTTATTCGACTCCTCGATAATTTCTTGTGGCCTCCTTAGCCCTGGCTGCGATTTCCTCGTCGGACACTCTGTGCGACTTTATGGCAAAAGAGCCTGCTACCTTGCCCTGGCTTTTCTCTATTTTAGCCGTTATATTAGCCAGAGCTTTCTCAGAATTGTCGCCAGCCATGGTGAAGAAGGGAATAATACTCCGACCTTCGAAATTTGTCTGGTATATAAATGAGTTAATAGCCGGTGCTGGTCTTGAATTCCAGACTGGAGAGCCAATAAATATCGTTTCATGTTGTTTTAAATCGACATCTATGGGATTTATCTTACTCCTCCTGTTTATTGTAGCTGCGAAGCCGCCAACCAAATAGACGAGGGGCCCCATTTTTCTGGGCTTTGTCTCCGTAATCTCCACCAGCGCGGCATTCAGTACTCCGGCGATTACCTGAGCTACCAGCCTCGTTTTACCCGTCAAAGAATAATAGACTACCAGTACTTTCATTCACCCTCCAGAGCATCTGTTTTTAGATTATACCTCAATGAGGCCTCGCCGGTATTATCTCGCATCTCGAAGAGCAGAAGCTCTTAGTCGCCCGTTCAAATCCAGTCGCCGCCACTTCACTTTAGTTCCACAAAGACAAATATGCCAGTTAAAGCTGGTAAAGCATTAGAATCCCTGTGCTTATTCAGTAATATAAAACCGCCAGGCACAAAACCATCCCTCCGGATGCTCGTCGGGAGGGCAACTGATGCATTCAACCCTGATTCTAGGGTCTATTGC
>JAGHCA010000048.1 GCA_021160725.1 Dehalococcoidia bacterium
CCCTAGAGCTGGGAATTAATATCGGTGATTTAGAGGCAACCGTGCTTACTGGCTATCCCGGAAGCATTGCTAGCACCTGGCAGCAAGCAGGACGCAGCGGACGAAGTACCCATAGCTCTTTGAGCTTTCTTATCGCCCAGGAAAATCTGCTCGACCAATACCTGATGCGCAATCCAGATTTCTTCTTCAGTAAGAACTTTGATAATGCCATAATCAATCCTGCTAACCCTTATATCCTGAAGCCTCACCTCCTCTGCGCTGCCTGGGAGAAACCTCTGGAAGGTAAGGATAAGGAATTCTTTGGGTCCAGCACCGTCACTATGCTAACTGAGTTAGAGCAAGAAGGCAAGTTGAAAAGACGCCAAGAAAAGTACTACCTATCCCCTTCTATTACATATCCCGCTCAGGATATAAATATCAGGTCAACATCAGGGCAGAATTATGCTGTCATTGATAGTCGGGAGGGTTGCTTGTTAGAGACAGTAGAAGCCAGTGTCACCTTTTTCCAAGTATATCCTGGTGCCATCTATCTCCACCAGGGTGAATCCTACCTTATCACGGCACTTGATATAGTCCGGCGCATTGCCTGGGCAGAACCAAGGTCAATAGATTACTATACCCAGACTATGGAAATTAACGACATCCGTATCACGCGGTTACTTAAGGAAAAGGATTGCAATATGATAAAGATTTACTTCGGAGATGTTGATATCACTACCACAGTGGTTGGGTTTAAGAAGAAAAGACAGTTCACGGAAGAGATCATCGGCGAGGAGCCTCTTGATTTGCCACCGCAAAACTTCCCCACCAAGGCTCTATGGTTTGATTTGCCTCAGAAGGCGATTGATAGGATAACCGATGCTGGGCTTGACTTCCACGGCGGTTTACATGCCTGTGAACATGCTGCCATTGGTATACTTCCCCTATTTGCCCTTTGCGACCGCGATGACATCGGCGGTGTCTCTACTCCTTTTCACCCCGATACCGGCAAAGCACAGATTTTCATTTACGATGCCCACCCCGGCGGCATTGGCATAGCTGAGAAAGGATTTGAGGCAATCGAGCAGCTCTGGCAGGCTACTTTAAAAGCTGTGGAGGAATGTCCTTGCCCTGACGGCTGCCCTTCCTGTGTGCAATCGCCCAAGTGCGGCAACAATAACCAGCCCCTGGATAAGGAAGCTGCGATAATATTGCTTGAAGAACTCGTAGGCTAAGGAGGAAATAGGGAAGATATTTGTACCCCCATATTATACTCAAAGCTAATTGCAATATTGTTGCATTTAGCCTACCCTTAGGGTAAAATATTGTCATGGTCCAAGACTCAATTCGAGTTTTGCAAGCCCACGGGCATAAGTTGACCAAACCACGGAGGCTAGTGCTCGAGGTGTTGGAAGAAAACGAAAAACCGCTTTCCCCCTATGATATACAGGGGATTTTACGCACCAGAGGCAAATATCTAAACCACGTTACCATCTACCGCACACTCGATTTGCTTTGCAACCTCAACCTAGCTCACAGAATGCTGTCCAGCGGCGGGTTTATAAAGTGTAGCTTAGATTCCACAGAAGGCTGCCATCGCTTCATGGTCTGCCAGAACTGTGGAGCCATTCAAGAATTCGCTGATAAAGAACTATGTCAAGAGGAAAATGACTTCGCCCAGAATTTTGGCTTTCATACCGAACATCATCTCTCTGAATTCTCTGGATTCTGCTCCCAATGTTACAGGAAACAGCCACAATTGGCAGAATAAGAAATGGTCAAGCGTATAGCACACGAACTCAAAGAGCATGCTCCTTTCACAGCCCTTGGCGCTGTTACTGGTATTACCCTTATGCTCATATTAGTTGTAGGTAATATACCTTCCCATATTTCCCAAACCGCTTTTTACATATCACACCCGCTTCACGTTTTATTGAGCGCACTTGTCACCACATCCATTTACACGAGATACAAGAAAAGCAGGTTCTGGGTAGCAATTCTGATTGGGTGGACAGGGTCAATCGGCATAGCTACAATAAGCGATGCCATAATTCCTTATCTAGGAGGAACATTACTTCATGCCCAAATGGAGTTCCATGTGCCTTTTATCGACACCACAAAAATGCCCGTTATCGGGATTGAAAAGTGGATAGTGATAAATTCTGTTGCACTTGCTGGAATTGTCATCGGCTATTGGAGACAAACAACCAAAATCCCACACTTTGGACACGTGTTGTTAAGTACCTGGACATCGTTATTCTACATTGTGGCATTCGGAAAGGCTGAGTGGATTCCTCTGCTCCCTTTTATCTTCTTGATTTTATTTCTGGCAGTCTGGACGCCCTGCTGCTTGAGTGACATCGTTTATCCCCTTTTATTCGTGAGAAAAGCAACTTAGTTACCCCTGCCAGATGGGCGAGAAATCACCGTCTAAAAGGTCATTCGGCACTTGTGCTATATTATACGGGTACTCTCAACTACGGAGACACCTTGTTTGATTTATTAAAGAAGACCAAACCAGGAGTAAAAAGAAGCAAGGAAACCTGGTTCGGCAAGATAGCCAATATTTTTAACCGGGACGCTTTTGGGGACGAGGTCTGGGATGAATTGGAAGAGCTGCTTGTATCGGCTGATGTTGGTGTAGAGACTACGAGCAAACTCCTGAACAAGGTCAAACAGCGGGTGAAAACAGACAGACTTTCAGAGGTATCGCACATACGTGAAGCTTTGAAAGAAGAGATGATAAGCTTACTAAGTGTCTCCACAGCGAGATCCCTCGCTTACTGCCATCCTGAGCCCTTTGCTCCATGTTATTCTGACTCTGAACAAAGTGAAGGAAAAGAATCTCCCCAGGTTATCCTTGTGGTCGGCGTGAATGGCTCGGGCAAGACGACCAGCATTGCCAAGCTAGCCTACAGCCTCACCTCACAGGGAAAGCGAGTTATCCTGGCAGCAGCGGATACCTTCAGAGCCGCAGCCATTGAGCAACTTAAACATTGGGGGGAGAAAGCTGGCGCCGAAGTCATCGCCCACCGGTCAGGGGGCGACCCTGGAGCAGTTGCCTATGATGCCGTTCAGGCCGGATATAACCGCCATGCTCACGCGGTGATTATCGATACCGCTGGGCGCCTTCACACCAAATTTAATCTCATGGAAGAACTCAAGAAGATAAAGAGGGTGGCATCTAAACATGATACTTCAGCACCACATCAAGTGTTGCTGGTCATGGACGCTACCACAGGGCAAAATGGACTGACCCAGGCCAAACTTTTCACCGAAGCCGTGAACGTCACAGATATTTTCCTTGCCAAGCTTGACGGCACAGCCCGAGGCGGTATAGTATTTGCCATTTGTCATGAGTTAAATATACCTATTTCTTATATTGGCACGGGGGAACAATTGCAGGATATGGCTCCCTTCGATGCCAAGGTTTTTGTTGATGCCATCTTTTCTTAGACTAGAAGGAAAATACAAATGCTCACTATCAGCATAGATCCAGTTGCTTTTACCACTGGCTCTCTAACAATACGCTGGTATGGGATTGTGGTGACTGTAGCAGTTATATCAATGCTAATCATAGTTCCCTGGCAAGCAAAAAGGCTGGGCATCAAGCGTGATTTGTACGGACTTATACTCTGGTGTATTGTTGGCGGTCTTATTGGAGGTCGGCTCGCATATATAATCTATGATTGGCAGCATTTCGTAACAACCCCCCGAGACATCATCGGCTTTGCCGGCCTTGCTCAAAACGGGATGATTGCCGGCGTCGTTGCGGCAGCATTGATCTATATGGGAGTAACAAAAATGCGCTTCTCCGAGCTACTTAGTATAGGCGACGCTGCTGCTATCGGAACACCCTTAGCTCTAGCCATCGGCAGAGTTGGTTGCACGATAAACGGCTGCTGCCATGGCATTCCTGCTCCTGATTTGCCTTGGGCAGTCGTTTATACTAACCCTCATAGCCTTGCCCCTCTAAACACTCCAATACACCCCACTCAGATTTATCATCTACTATGGGGTCTGATAGTTTTCGCTATAGTGTGGCAACTTCGAGGAAAATTCAAACCCGAAGGAGGCCTCTTGTTCTTTTTTCTTTGTATTTTTGCCAGTGGTGATTTCGCCTTGAGGTTTCTCCGTGATGAGGAACCATGGCTCTGGGGTCTTCGTGCCGCCCAACTTGTTGACCTAGCCATATTGGTGATATTTTTGCCCTGGCTCATTATCAGGCTGCACCGATTTCAGAAACAGGCTTTGGTAGCTGAGCTTGCTAACAAAGCTGAGCCGGAGCAAAATCTAGAAGATTAAGTCTTAGCACCTCTTCCCCATTCCAGCGGCTTTTTTCCAGGTTATACACAATATCTATGC
>JAGHCA010000056.1 GCA_021160725.1 Dehalococcoidia bacterium
ATATCAACCGCCCTGGGGAGAGCTCTATAGGACTTTTTGGCTTTGTTGTTGAAGGAGGAGTCATCAAGAATGTCAGCGTGATTAACGCGACTGTGGCCAGCAGTGATGGTTTTGACGGTCTGGCGGGACTTAATGAGGGCACTGTGCGCAATCTCATAGGATACCTGCCGCCCGGGGCTGATGTTGGTAGTCTGGTAGGATTAAATGAGGGCACCGTGAGTAACTGCCATGCCATGGTCAATGTGACTGGCGATTCGGATGTTGGAGGGCTGGTGGGATCTAATTCTGGCACTGTGAGCGACTCCTATTCCACCGGCAGCGTGACTGGCTATAACAATGTTGGCGGACTGGTGGGGTCTAACATTGAGCTTGGCACTGTGAACAACTGCTATTCCACAGGCAGTGTGACTGGCAATTCGTCAGTTGGCGGCCTGGTGGGAGAGAATGAAGGGGAAGGCATTGTGAGCAATTCATTCTGGGACATCGAAACCAGTGGGCAAGCTACTTCAGATGGCGGGACAGGCAAGACTACGGCGGAAATGCAGGACATCGCTACCTTCTCAGGTGCGACATGGGACATAATCGCGGTCGCCAGTCCTAGCACTCGCAATCCTTCCCACATCTGGAATATCGTTGAAGATGAAACCTATCCCTTTTTGAGCTGGCAGCCCGTTTCTTAACACAACTGGAGCTTAGATGGTCAGGCCAAAGCCATAACATGGGTGAGCTTGGAATTGCACAAAAGCGTATTTTGTTACCTGGCTAAGCCAGCCCTCGACTTGTTACCCTTAGATTGTTGTGCCTGACACATAGCTACCAATGCACTTGACCTCTCGGGCCTATTCTGCTAGGATATCTCTCAGAAAGGAGGCAAGCGGTTCCTGCCTTTTTTTGAAGCTGAGTGGGGTTCAGGTGGTCGGAGGTTCAAATCCTCTCACCCCGATTCTGATTTTGTCATGCCGCTGGCGTCCTCGAGCCTCTTTGCCGATTATTATGCCGACATGCTCTCCAGCAGCACCTTTTGCTGAGACAAAATCGTCGAATCTCCGAGACACGCATTCCTGTAGACCACCGATAACATGGCTGTATGTATCTAAGGTCACGCGAATCGAGATGCGACTCAGCTTTTCCATAGCAACGCGTGGATGTACGCCGGCCTGAAGTAGGAAGGTCGCGTGATTGTGCCTAAGCCTATACAGATGCATGCAAGGTAAACCCGCTTGGCGCAGTATTCTACTGAAAGCGTGATTTACTGTACTCGTGTCTAGCTGTGTCCCCTCAGGGTAAAAGAATACATAGCCCTCATCAGTTACTGTCTTTCCTAGCAAGACACGCGCGTTAATCTGCTCATCTCGATGTTTTCTCAGAATGAGGGCTAGACTAGGAGACAAAGCAACCGTTCTTCTACCAATATCTGTTTTGGATTATCTCACTTAAAAGAAACTCGCTAAAATATCCCACTAAGTATTACCCATGTGGTCAGCTAGCACAGTCTCTTGTTAAAACACTTCCCTAATGGTATGCTGATGCCACTACTACTACTTAATCAGATATAGCCCTTGAAAGGAGAGACTTAATGGAGCCTTTGTATACTGGAATTGCAATTGCTGCCCTGATTATTATTGTGGTTCTCCTACTTATTTCAAGGCAAAAGGGGAAGCAACTTCGTAAACCGTCTAACCTTTTTATAATTGGTATGACTTTAGTGGTTCTTGGTATCATTTTCATTGACGCAGGCCGTTTAATAAGTTATTCCTTCATTGGGGTTGGAGTGCTTCTTGAAATAATTGATGCAATTAGAAACTTGAAAAGCAAATAACATTCTTTTAGCATCGGCCAACGTTAGTTCTCTCAATTTACTAGCGGATAGATGCCAGACCTCTCTTGCCTATGACAGCGGTGCTTTATAAAGCCCCAACCTATCCTCAAGCTTCACTGACCGGTTGAGTGGTATAATATATGACTAGGAACTATGCTGTGGCTGATGAGTAGCTAAGCCATTGGATTTGGAGAGGGCGAAAAATGAAAATCAAGAGATTTCTAATTGACTTCGCAGTCGTTTTTGCTGTGACCCTCGTGGTTGCTGCGATTGTGACCTACCTCTGGAACCTGATTGCGCATGGGCAGAATGCTATCGATTGGGAGACATCGTTTCGCTTTGCGATTATACTAGGAATTGCCCTGCCAGTTGCCAGGACTATGACGAGTAAAGGAAAATAGAATCGGCATACCAAGGCAGCAACTTCGCAAAGCTACAGAATCTTATGCAGATAACTGTACTATTGCTTGAATTGTTACCCAACATTTCTCGGAATTGTTCAGTGGGAACGCAATCAGTCAGAAATTATCATGCTGTGTGATGAGAACTTCGAAAATCTGATAGAGTGGTAGTCCTCAATGCTGTCAATCAAGCATAGACCGGCCCTTCGGTATGGACTCCGGGATAGTCTTGGTGCCTGGAGCATTATCCCAGATGCCACTGCGCTTTTGTAACCGGTACTCACGATAAAGCCAGAATCCAGCGATAATGGTACCACAGACATCTGCGATGGGCAGAGACAGCCAGACACCGTTTAGCCCGATGAAGCGTGGCAGAATGAAGATTGCCGGGACGAAAAAAACCAGCTCACGCATCAGTGAAAGCGAGATCGCTGTCCAACCTTTAGATAACCCCTGAAAGGTGGTTATGAACATAATGGCCGGACCAATCAGAATTAGAGCTGAAATCATAATGCGTATCCCCGGCACAGCAATAGCCAGCAATTCAGGGTCAGCATTGAAAATGGCGATCACCTGGGGAGCAAAGATTTCCAGTAAGACAGTGGCAACACCCAATATCACCACCAGAGCGAGGGAGGTTTGCTTAACAGCTGACCACAGCCTCCCCCAGAGGCGTGCCCCCAGGCAGAAACCAACAATCGGCAAAAGACCGCTGGCAACACCGTAAACGGGCATGAATGCAAGGTCGATAACACGCATCCCGATTCCCAATGCCGCCAGCGTTACCGAGCCGAAACCAGCCACAACTCGGTTAAACAAGATGAAAACGACTGTTTCCGTCATTTCCATCAAAGCCGACGGCAAGCCCACACGGTAGATCTGTGCTATGATATGAAGGTTAGGTCTGACGTGATGTAGATTCAACCTGTAGACAGATCTTCCACCAACAAGAAAGTAGTAACTGAGTACAGCAGCGATTCCGCCGGATATCGTTGTCGCCAACCCAGCCCCACCAACACCCATCTCAGGGAACGGACCCCAACCAAAAATAAAGAATGGGTCGAGGACGGCATTGACCACAGCACCAACAATAGTGAAAATCATCGGTCTAATGGCATCCCCAGCCGCGTTAAAAATGTTGCGTGACATGAATCTAAAAAGAAAGAACGGCATTCCCCAGCCTATGAAAAAGAGGTAATCCGCCGTCAGGGCTACAATGTCCGGTGTAGCCCCAAGTAGAGAGGCTATCTGCCTGGCAAAGCAGACGCCGACAATGACAAAAACAACACCAAATATGGCAGTCAGAGGAAAGATCTGGCCAGCCACTTGGTTAGCTGCCTCGACGTTTCTTTCACCGAAACGCCGCGATGCCAAGGCGTTGGCACCAACACCTGTGCCATCACCAATAGCAATCACTGCCCAATAAAACGGGACAGCAATGGTTACAGCGGCAATCGCCTGATAGCTGAGCTGACCCAGCCAGAGTGTATCAACTAGATGATATAGAGAGATAGTTACAATTGAAGCAATGCTGGGCGCACTCAGGCGAAAGAGCAGCTTGCTCAGTCGTTCTGTACCGAGACGCGCAGTAGCCTCGTGAAGTTCATCAGGTTTATCTGCTTTCATTATCCTTGATGTCAACCATACCTATGCAGGCACTGGCTGTTAGACACAATAAAGACACAATAAATAAATTGATATGCTTAAAAACCATGCTAGAGGAGGGCACTTCCCAACGCTTTGCGGTTTCTGAGCCATTTTACTCTTACTTATAGGAGCACTGCAAGTTATCCGTTGAGGAGTAATTGGCAGTGTGGCATTTTCCACAGCGTGACAAGACCGTCAAGCATCATTAGTATTTATACTTACCCAATTTGTTCAGCTAGCCCACTTTCGTAGGAGCGTTTTGTGTCATAAGAGATTACACACAATACAAATCAAATCGCATCATTGACAAATGGCATAAATATCAGTAATGTTATGTTGGGTTTACAATTTGGGGCTTAGTG
>JAGHCA010000087.1 GCA_021160725.1 Dehalococcoidia bacterium
ATTAAGGATAGCAGAAGACAACCTTAACATTGCCCCTCTCCTGTCCTAACAGTGGGGTCCACCTCTCATTCCATCGGATTGTGATGCAATTCTATTGGTAATGCTAACTGTGAACACTAAAACTGGATACCGGCTTACTAGTCAGTTTCTGGAACCATGTATTGGAACATGGAATTGGAAGTGCGAAGTTACAGATTACAACTTATGAGCTACGAGTTTTAAGTTCCAATTGTAAGTTAGAAGCTACAACTCAGAAGCTAGCAGTTCAAACCTGGAACTGGAACTGAAACGGGAACAAGGGAGCAAATCTTGAAGGCATAATCTGGCTGACTACTAGGTCACAAAACGATGGAATGAGAGGTGGACCCCACTGTTAGGACAGGAGAGGGGCAATGTTAAGGTTGTCTTCTGCTATCCTTAATGGGTCTGTTGCTTTTGAACGACGGATTGTGCTTCTTTCTGTTTTGCTTCGTGTCCTGCTCATCCTTTTTTGTGTATTATTTTAGGGAGCAGAACCCGACCTTAACAAGCTGTCCAAATTTTAGGGACCACCTCAGCCTTCTATACCCCATCTTCCATAATCCATAATTCATACTGTCCGCTCTGTGTTCTCTGCTTTGTGCTCTGTGCTCTGTGCTTTGTCCTCTGTCCTCCCTGTTCTGTGTTCTCTGGCCTCTCCTCTGTCGTCTCCGTTGTGTCCTCTCTGCTCTGTTTTTTCTATTCTGCGCTCTCTGGCCTGCACTCTCTGCCCTGTGCTGTCCTCTCAATGCTCTCTGCCCTATCCTGTCCGCTCTGTGAGCTATCCCTCATCCTGCATATCTAATACCTCCTACCAGTCCCCCAGTCCCCCAGTCCCCCAGACACTATTGTACAGCGTATGGGGTTTGTCACTACTACATCCGCCATAAGACTGTGAGTCTTGTGCAGGAGCAATGAAGTGATGGAAGATGCAGGATCAGATCAACTCGAGGGACATATTTCGCAAGCATCAATGCGATGATTGTGCAGCGAGGACTTCGCCAACTGTGAATGGGGAAATGAAGGAGAGTCGATCTATAAGGGAACGCTGGTTGGGGACTTGCCGTGTTATGCTAATAGTAGCATGCACTAGACGGCATGCACGGTGTCAGCTTATATTGTAGAAGAATAGTTTACCTTGGCGGGCGATTTGGAACCCATTCCATAATACCCTCCCCTTTGGGGATAAGTTGACAGACATTCGGTAGCTCTAGAATCTTATAAGGTATTTGTTTTGCCCCAAGGGGATTATGGTAGACATCCAGTAACCCTGAGGGTTTCGGCATCCATTTGTGATGCCACACTCCCACTGCACTTAATCTCTTACGTATTGCCTTCTGAACAACACCCTGTAATTCGTAATGAATGCTTGAATCCGAATCTTTTTGGCGCTCACCAGTAGCTGGTTCCATATATAATTTGTAGGTATACTTCGGAAGACTAAACATAGCAGCCATCATTGAAGGTTCGTCCAAGCCCACCGATTCTGTACTAGCAACGACCACCAAAGTTGGCTGATTATCTGGCAACTGGTTCGAGGCTCCGTCTATTACCTGTATTATACGCTCGTGCAGATCACGAAAACCCCCGCAAGTATGGTCACATCTAGTAGGCAAATCATTATCATACAGCCTTGTGAATTGTACTGCGACCTCGATATTATCACCGGTTTTAGCCCTGTCTCTAAAAATAAGCTCCTTCTGCTGGCCTTCTTTTGTAAGCTCCTTTTTGATGTCCATTATCTGGCGTTCGACCCAAGGACGAAAATGCTTAGGCACGACAACACATTCTGACTTTATAAATTCAATATTTATCATAAAAGGGGAAGGAATCTGGTGCGCTACTTCACGCAAGATGCCCCAATTTTTATTACGCATACGTTCCTCGCGTGATTCAAAAATTGTCTTAACCTCAACAAATATTGGCTCATAACTTTTTGGCGATAATCTAAACTCGCCTATATGTGAATCACGACCGGGCGGATGCCAATCAATATTGCCAATAGACAATAAGAACTCACCTATAGCCAACTCGTGGATTGCACTTCGAAATTGGTTATAATCCTCACTTTTTAACCTAGCCAGCATTTCAGCGTCCAATATCCCTTGGTTTTTTGCAAATTCCAAAAGCCTAGCCACACAACCTCGAATATCCCCTGCCCTTGGACTTTCGAGAAACATCCAACGACGCCAGTCAGAAAGCGGCAAATCTTTGAGTTTACTCTCAGTGAACTCGTCAAGCGACCTTGTCATTGTTCATAACTTGTACAATGCCACTCTTCCTCTGATTGCTCATTTTGACATCGCACAATGCATCTCACACCCTAGTCACTCCTACCACCTGCCTCCTCTAGAAAGGCGAATGCTATGGTGCTATTCTGATACCAGTCATTATACTGCTATCTAGGGAAGTGTCAATGGCTTCTGCAGCATCAAAGATATGCTATCGAGTTTGAGAGCAAGAATATGGCTTAATGTGACTTGTGTACCGGCCTAATAGAAACTCTCTAGCCCGTAATGTCGTCTAAGAACCGTTCTTTATTGGTCCAGTTATGGATTATAGACACTTTCTGCAAAAGTGCCTTATCCTCTTTCTTCCAAGAATAGTCTACATCATTTAGCAGACTCACTTTTTTTCTTGTTCCATTAACATCGGACCATAGTCTGAAAACACGATTAACGGTAGCCGTGATTGCTGATTCTTGGGATGGCGACAGCGCCTCGACAAGAATCTCTTTATCTCTGTGTCCGTCTAGTCGTAGGCTCACGCGATACTTTTTCCCCGTCTCTCCAATCACTGGATAACGTTTTTCATGCTCAATACCGTGTTCAGTGAGAAAAATGCTAACTTCCTCAGTAAATGTAGCAGGTTCGTAAGCTTTGGAAGTATAGACAAGGTCAGCTATAGCTTGTGCCGCAGCTGCCACATCCACCAATAAGGAGCCTACATTATCTACTGGCCCTTCTTTTTGTACTTTGCCACGCTGAATATCTATGTGCATTCGCTTGGCTATTTGATCGAGGAGAAAGCGTCTCTTCCTAGAGGCAAACAAGTCTAACCCGACAGATTCGAGATGACGCAGGGTCTCACCTAGGTCTGTAACACGGACTTGTCCTCCACCAATGTCCTCCGCGAAGACTTCGATCAAGTCGTTATCCGGGTATAAGTATGGTGTTACAACGCATATGCGTTTATCATGCTGCAAACACTTAAATTCCTGCCTAAGGCTCTCTACTGCCTTTTCAATAATGTAAGAGCATTCCATCGGTTAAATCCCAACTAATTGTGATTGACCGGTCAAAACCTTAAAATTCCCGCGAAAATCTATATTGCACTCTCGGCAGAACTGAACAAATGTCTCGTTAATACCTGTTCCATCGATTTCAATTGGCGTATACGCGTGCCCGCCAGGACATGAATCTTGCCAAGTGTGCTTGTGGGTTTGCCCAACCCACCGCTGTTGGCCAGAACACTTATTGTAGTGGCTGCCGTTAATGTCCAAGCCGCGTATTCTATAGTTTCCATTCAGAAGCAATGTAAAGCTGAATTTGGAAGGCTCTTCGATACTTGCTGTGAGAATGACTTCGAGTTTATATTTCAAGTCGTTTTCCACTGGCAAGACGCTAGTAGCCCACGATTTATTATGCTTCCGCGTCCACACTACATCGGCTGTGATTACCTTTGATGCAGCTAGTATTTTGGCACACTCACCGTCAGTTACTGGAAATTTGGCCATCGCGCTCCCTGTCCTTAAGTAAGGATAGAACTCCGCGCAAGTATTGTCAACAAAGAACGCTGTGAACAGTCTGATAAGTGCCCAGTGAAGATGTTCGCGCCCCTAGAGGCCAAGTAGAGTTGGCTTCTACTGTACGCGATATCTGCCCAATCATACCAAATGACGGAAAGTGTCCCCAGTCGTTATCTCTTTCAAAGTCCCATGAAGAACTTGTCATTCTAGCTTGACTTCTCTCAATAACCCCGTTATATTTTGAGCAAACCAAGTGTTATCAGGAGAAGAATGCGTATTAATAATACCAATCGGCCAAAAGAACGGATGGTTCATGTCCGGCTACCAGAAGAAATACACAAGAGGCTTCGTATACGTGCGGCTGAAAATGACACTACCCTTCAGGACTGGGTGGCTACAGCAATTAAAAACGAGCTTGACCGCCAGGAACATGAAAAGGATAAGGACGCTGTGTGAAACACTACTTACTTGATGACGCCTTCAAGTTGCTGGGCGAACATACCTTTGATATTTATCTCAATGATGTTGCCTACTGGAGGAATGTACCTATAAAAGTATGGGAATACACTATTGGTGGCTACCAGGTCATCAAAAAATGGTTATCATACAGGGAGGCTGACTTGCTTGGTCGACCGCTCACCCCGGAGGAAGCCAGAGAGGTGATGAATATGGCACAGCGTATTGCAGCAATAATCCTGCTTCAGCCGGCTCTGGATGAGAATTACCAGAAATGCAAGGGGAATGTATATAAGGAGGTTGCGCCAAATGGATGACTTTGTTTGTTTCAAAGAAATTGGCTCCGTTATCGCCGACGATGCCTCGCCATCGTTTGACATATTTAGATTTAAAGCCAATGCTAATGAGTATGTGTATCCTGGCACCCTTGTGGGAACAACCATTGATAGCCGCAAATTTCTCATAGGCAGGATAGCCGCCTCAATAGAGATAAATCCCCACGAAAGTGCTGGAAGGGCAAAGGTAAGGGAAGCCATGCTCATCGAGGCTGATTACCCGAAGGAGGAATTATCAACAAATATTTACCGTATATATGAGGCAGATATCATCGAAGAAGGAATTGTATCCGGTGAAGGAAATGACCTTAAGTTGGAGATAACAGAACCGTCAGATATGGCAAAAGCAGGAGAGATTGTATTTATTCCCAGCGAAGAAGTAATCACCAGGGCAATGGGGTTTGAAACGGATACAGAAAAGGCTCTATGCCTGGGAAGGACAAGGATCACTGCTGAGGATCTTCTGAGCCGGGACGAAGGCAGTCAAAACAATGTCCTGTTAAAACCCGAGATTATCCAGAGGCACGTTTTTATAGGCGGGACAACGGGAAGTGGTAAGTCATTCTCTACCGGCATTCTCCTTGAGGAGCTAAATAGACTTGGGCTTCCTATCGTCATTCTTGACTCTCAGAATGAGTACGTTAGCCTTGCTCAGGAACTTGGTGGCAAAGTCTTAAGACCCGGGGTTGACTATACGGTCAGGGTTTCTTCTTTGGCAGAGGCAGAATTGTTGGGCTTGGTTCCGACACTTCGAGGAACTCAAGGAATGGAACTTCTTGCCTTTTCTTTTCTGGGCTTAAAACGTGAACGTGAGGAATTTGGTATCAATGAACTACTGAATAGGATGGAAATAGACGGTCCTAAGCTAAGAATATCTGACAGTAGCCTGCAATTAGGAACAAGACGAACCCAGACATCACTTGAGCGACATAAGTTTCTGGGAGAACGTACCAACTGGATTCCATTAATTACAGGAAACCCGGTTGTTAACATCGACTGCGGCAACCTCGATCAAAGCGAATTGCAGCTTGTGGTAGGAGCAACATTGAGGGAACTCCAATACCTGAGGAGGCAAGGGCAGATACCTCCATACACCATCGCTCTCGATGAAGCTCACCTTCTTGTGCCCGAGGGCGAGGACACCCCTTGTAAGCAGGTAATAAGAGAGAACGTGAGAATTGGCCGGCATTATGGGATATGCATGGTATTGATTACTCAGAGTCCTGTGGATATCGACAAGAAAACCATTCGTCAGTGCAATACCAGGCTTATCTTCGCCC
>JAGHCA010000077.1 GCA_021160725.1 Dehalococcoidia bacterium
ACGTCGCCACTAACAGAAACATCGTCGCCGTCAACGCCACTACCTTGAACGGTGATGTCGTCGTCAGCGAAGCTTCCGGGGACACCAGTGTCGTCCGGGAAATCAACCACGATGTCGTGCACTCCCGCTGACAGCGCCTCAGTGACGGTGAACTCGATGGTGTACTGGGCCTTTAAGCCGGCCGCGTCCTCGCTAAGCGAGACCTGCGGCACGCTCACATCAGCCGCTACTGGCGCCGCCACTATCGTCAAGCCCAGCACCAGCCCCAGCGCCAAAACTATACTAAATATCTTTTTCATCTCTCCTTGTCCTCCTTTCACATAATCAGTTTTTTCTGATTTTTAGACCCTTTCATTTTGTTTTGTGTTTGTAGCTGTCTGCTTCATCATGCTCGGTTGCCGACATTCCCGGTTGCCGACATTCTTTAGGAACAGCTCACCCGCTGAATCGGGCAAGCACATTACGCAAAAAGCAAACAGCCCCTTCGGTTTTTCTTGTTTATACTCACTTACTTTGCCTATTTTCACTCCACCCCAGAACGATTTGAGGTGTCGTTCATTGCCCAAGATCGACCCGTTCCCCCTACGCGCGAGAGACTCCATGGGCAGGGATAATCGCTCCATCAGAGTTGGTCTAATTCACCTATTCGCGCTCACACTTAGTTCTTAACACAGCAAGTCCATTCCAAATACAGAAAAACCTCTAGGGCTATAGTACTATTACTTTAGTACTAAAAGTATATTACCAAAATGGTCGAATTGTCAAGCCCCCGATTTGAATGGGACACTTTTTAGCGTGAATAATCTAACCAAAAATATTTAACATATAGCCTGATTAACATCTTAAGGGAGGTTAAGTCAGGCTACATGGCAAGGATGGATATGCACTCTCCGGCTAACTGATTGGCCTATAGAATATAACTTCAACCGTCCGCGCCAATCACTTGCCTATCTTACTGCTATAGAGTATATTTAGAGTACATTGAAAGGGAACTTGCTAAAATCCGTAGCCCAGTGTTACCTATGTGGTCAGCCAGCACAACTTGTTGACAATCGAGTGTGGTGGGTAATATTGTTGCTACAATTCATCCGAGATTCGGGAGGTGTTTGAATTATGAAAGAGGAAACAAGGGGAAATATGTCAAGAGGACGAAGGGCAGGCAGACTGGCGGGAGCCCTGGGGCTCCTGTTAGCCCTGTGCCTCCTCATCGCTGGCGGCGTCACGCCAGCCTATGCCATCGAACCACCCCCCCCACTACCACACTCATTCATAGGAACTGTAAGTGTAGATGACAAGCCGGCGGCTGAAGGGACACTGGTGGAGGCTTTCCTGGACGATACCAAAGTGGCTGAGACTGCCGTGGACGACCAGAGTAGATACGATCTGCTGGTGCCGGGACCTGGCACCACGGTGACGTTCCGCGTTGGCGGCGTCCTGGCGAACGAGACTGCGACCTGGCAGTCCGGCAAAATAGACTACTTTGACCTGACAGTTGAGGAACCGCCGTCTTCACCTGGAATTTGCTTCATTGCCACTGCAGCCTACGGCACGCCCATGGCCGAGGAAATACAAATTCTCCGTGAGTTCAGGGATGAATACCTGCTGACCAACCCGGTGGGACAAGCCTTTGTAGATTTCTATTATAAGGTGAGCCCGCCAATAGCCGAGTTCATAACTGAGCATCCAGGTCTGAAGCCGATAGTGAGGGCAGCACTATTCCCCGCTGTGGGTAGTAAGCACCCTGTTCGTCAATACTGCTCCCGCCGACAAGACCCTTGTTGGTGCTGGTTTGGCAGTAAAATCATAATTCTCCCTCCCCTCATATAAACAAGGACAATGGCTTGACAAACCTGTCAAGGTAAAGATATTATGTTTTAAACGAGGTTGTGTAAAAATGCAGTTGCCCAATTTGTTTTTCTCTGTTCAACGGGGGAAGATTATACTGAGCAACTGGGCCCGATAAACTAAGCAACTACAGAAATGCCCAAAATTGAGTGGAAATGCGGAAATAAAATTTAACAGCCTCTCTTAAGAAGAAAGGTGGTCAGGGCTTAGTTTTCCTATAGGTGTGCGTACAGTTCCCCACATTCTATAAGTTCGTCCAGGCACGCTTTTTGGGAAAAACTTACCTGTATTAAGGAAGTTGAAGGTGCGCATTAAGCGGATACAGGCTCACGTTATAGTCGGGCTCTTGTTATTGATACTAATAACACCACAGTCAGTGCTGGCTGACGGGCCGGTGATATCCGATGTTGATAAGGAGAATATCACCTCCACTACTGCTACCATCACATGGTCTGTCAATACTAGCAGTACCATTACTGAGAACCGGGTGTTCTACGGCACCGGGTTCCCACTACGCTACACCGCATACAACACCACGAATACAACGAACCCCTCGATAACGCTGACAGATTTGACGCCGGGCACAAAGTACTACTTTGCGGTCAGGTCCACCGACGACTCCGGAACCACCACCGATGACAAGGAGGGACAATACTACTATTTCACAACAAGCCCGGCATATTCCATTAGCCTTGAACCTACCTGTGGAGTCTGCGGTGAGCTGATCGAACCAGAAGAAGTGTTCTGCAACGAGATAATCCAAGCAACGGTGGTCGTGCCAGCGGCAGGTATCTACCATATCTGCTGGGACACTAAAGCAGACTGGGACGAAGACAAGCTAACGGGTACTGTGGAGACATTCACAACAGATGGAGCCGCGGTCCGCACCTGCAAATTCTTTCTGCCCGAGGCTAAGAAGGGCGACCATACTGTGTATTTGACCGACAACGCTTATGCTGAAAAGGCTAAGACCACTTTTGAAGTATCTCCTTCGGTAAAGATTGACTCCGAAGAGGGTCCAGTGGACACAGAAGTAACTCTCAATGGCTATGGTTTTACCGCCTCGCAGAACATCCGTGTTACCCTCTTCCAGGGCGAGGTAAAGAAGGGTGATGAAAAGACGGCTAAGGCTGATGACAAGGGTAGCTGGACAGTATTTTATACCATCCCACACACCCCCGGCGGTGGCTATATCTTCAAGGTCGAGGGTAAAGAAGGTACGGTATGGGTAAATTGGGTGAGTAAGTATTTTGAGGTGACCTCTGAAATTACTGCCACTCCCGAGCAGGGAACAGTAGGGCATGCCATCGAAATAAAGGGCACGGGCTTTGGCAAGGACGAAAAGAACATTCAGGTCACCTTTGATGGAGAGGTGAGGGCGGAGGATATCGTTGCCAATGAGAACGGCTCATGGAGTAGAGTTATCACTGTTCCTCCCCGCCAAGCTGGTACCTACATTATCGAAGCTTCGGGAACGTTGACTAGGGCTCGTGATGTGCCTGGTATTGAGTTCCCTCTGGAGCCGGGAATACTACTCGAGCCGAATCCTGCTTATGTGGGTGAGACGATTACTGTTTCTGGCGGCGGTTTCAGGCCTGGGGAAACAGGCATCAAGGTTAGCTTCGGCGGGCGGGTTATGGCAACGGTGGCAGTCGCTGACATAAGTGGTTGCTGGGAAGCTTCCTTTGAGCTTCCTGCCAGCCCCCACGGCGCAAATAACGTTTCAGCTCAGGGTGACATCACCGCACCTGTGACCAACACACTCACAGTTAAAACCAAAATAGAAGGAATCAGCCCGGTTGAGGGATCTCCTGGCGACTTTGTTACTCTCACTGGCAGCGGTTTTTCCAGTAATAAGAATTTGACGGTGACTGTTGGTGGTAAGAACGCCGACCTTGAGGATGCACGGAGTCAAACCAACGGCAATATTAACGTTAGTTTCCGAGTGCCAAAAGGAAGCCTTGAGGGCAAACAGACGCTCACGGTGACCGATGAGGACGGAGCTACTGCCTCGGTTGACTTCACGGTAACGAAGAAGACCCTATCTACAACCCCCCTGCCCATCTCACCCAGCGGCAGCACCCTGCGCTCGGGAGAGGTGACTTTCAAATGGCAAGGGGTAACAGGTGACACCAGTTATACTTACACCCTGGAGATCAGCAAAGCTCCTGGTTCTGGAAACATCTGGTTTAAGTCGGGTATCGAAGGGAGCAGCTACACACTAACCGAGGACGAGGCTTTACCCAAGGGTATCTACTACTGGAGGATTAAGATAGTGGATGATTATGGCAACGAAGGCGCCTGGTCGGATTCTATCGAGTTCACGGTATCCCCGATTCCAACCTGGGTCTGGGTAGTAGTGGGACTGGTAGTGTTGGTCGTGCTCATGGTCGTGGCATATCGAGAAACAAAATTCAAGGTAGCAGAATAAGCTCAAGCCGTTAAGATTTTCTCCCGATTCTGCAATAACACTTGCAGCCGGGAAGGTTATTAAGTTGGGATAAATTAAGGGAGCAAAAGACAAATCCTAAGCATAAAATCCTAAATTCTAAACAATATTAAAGCACTAATGACCAAAATAGTTTAGAGCTTTGAATTTTGATATTTGGATTTGTTTAGGATTTAGGAGGGGGGAGCGATATGGGTTGTTTAATGTTCTTGATGTTCGGAGGATTTCTCACAGCTCTTGGTGTATATTTCAGTGCTATGGCGGGTTATCTGGGGATTTTTTTCACAGTCATGGCTGGGTATTTGAGTGTTTGTGCGAGTGTTCTGACAGCTCTCGTGATGTGGTTAATATTATAAGCCTATGGTGAAGTATATGTGAGGCATCATGAAAAAGAACACAGCCAATTTTTTCCGCTGCGCTGAGGAAGGTAAGACGATATGACCTGTTTCGCAGTCCTCTTGTTAGCATGGATTATCCTCTTCGTGGGTGTTGGGCTAGCTATCGGGCTGCTAACGATATCTGCAGCACTGCTTATTATAGCTGTAACAGCGGCGCTGGCACTCCTTCTTTACTTCTGGCGCGTTATCTATCCCTGGCTGGTACGGATGGGAAGATGGGCAGCTCAACTCAGAAACACTATTTTCCTTCTCGTCATACTTGTCAGTATTTTCATCGCGTGGTATCTACTCAATCAAGCAGGCATCCAGATTCCACTACCACTCCTACTGATTGTATTGATACCCCTGGGGGGGCTTTTCGTCTTACTGCTTTTACTGGCTATAGTAGTCTGGCTGGTGAGGTTATGGCGTTACACCTGGCCTCGCTTCAGAAACTTCTTCTTTGACATTTGTTTTCGTATCATTGCTCTGGGCTGGAAAATCTTGGTGGGGATTCCTCTCGGGATAATCTGGTTCTTCTATCACCCTCCTCTCCGCTGGCTAATAGCAGCTTTCCTGTTCTACTTCAGACGGATTGCGGCCGCAGTAGCTTGGCTTTTGTACAACCCGCCATTGCGGAACATAACTGCTGTCGGCTTTTTCATTACACGGTTAGCCGCTAGAGTTATAGCCCTGATTCTCTATAACCCGCCGTTACGCTGGGTTATAGAGTTTGGGCTCTTCATTCTCAGGTTGACAGCCCGCTTCATCAGCACCATAATCTATCTCATTTGGTTGTGGTGGCCCCTCCAAGGTGTCAGACAGACGCTAAGGAGAGGGATAACCGTTGAGAGTAAGTCCTACCGAGATTATAAATATTTTCCTCAGGACAGCACCACCACCGCCTAGCAAATCGCCAACTTCCTCTATGAACACAGCCTCAGGGCAACACCTCGCTGCCGAAGGTAGTATCTGCCTCGTCTTTGACCTAGTTTCCGATAGTAATCCCTATCAATACTACAATTATGCCCAGGATGACGATAGCGGCACCGCCTAGCAAGCCAGCAACATCCATATGAGCAAAGACTCGGCCAAATATCTCCTTGCCAAAAGTCGCCATTCGGGGCGTTAGCTCACCTGGTTCCTTAGAAGATTCTGGCGCCGTCTCAGTGGAGCCTCTATCAAACACAGGCATTACCAATTTTCGCCACTCACGCGACTCCCGATAGACCACGCCAGCTACTACTATACCCACGATAATGAAAAAAACCCCCAAGATTAGCACCATCGTAGCCAGATCAACATCAACCAGACTAGCTGGCGAGGGGTTAGCTGTATCCATTTTTCACCTCCTTTTCCCATTCAAGGTTGTTTAATTATCAAACGAATCTCAAGCTATTTTAGCGTAGCATGGCTACTGTATAGTGTCAATATCTCTCTTTTATGGGACAGTTATGCTAAAATCCAGCAGAGCTGCATATGGTAACGTTGTTTATTTTGTCACTCCTAAGCCCCGAAGAAATCGGGAGCGAAGGGACTAGAATGGCAGGAAGGTATTGGTAAACGCTCTTCATCATGGTAAGTGCTGACGAACTGAAATACTGGGTGGCTTTCTCCGGAATAGCAGGGATTGGTCGGGTACGGATTTCCCAGCTACAAGAATACTTTGGCAGTTTACAGGATGCCTGGCAAGCTCCTGAAGGCAAGCTGAGGCAAGCAGGACTAGATTCGCGAAGCATAGATGCCCTGGTGACCCTACGGCCAAGGATCTCCCTTGACACCGAGATGGAAAAACTGGAACGCTACAGGATAAAGGTGCTTATCTATGAAGACCCCCTTTATCCTGCGCGATTAAAAGAAATCTATGATTATCCCCCGGTCCTTTATGTAAGGGGCAATCTGCCAGTCCAGGATGAGCCCTGTCTGGCCATAGTCGGTACTCGTCGCCCCACCATCTACGGGAGACAGGTAACTGAGGAGATTGTGACCGACCTAGCCCGAAGTAAAATCACTATCGTCAGCGGATTAGCCCGAGGAATTGACTCTATAGCTCATCGGGCTGCTCTGGATGCCGGGGGCAAAACCATTGCTGTGTTTGCCTCAGGCCTGGATATAGTCTATCCCGGTGAGAATGCCAAACTGGCTCAAGCGATTATAGAACATGGCGCAGTGCTGAGTGAACATCCTTTAAGCGCAAAGCCTAAGCCCGAGAACTTTCCACTCCGTAATCGAATTATGAGTGGCTTGAGCCTGGGGGTGTTGGTGGTGGAAGCTGGAGAAAGGAGTGGAGCTTTAATTACAGCGCATCAGGCAGTGGAACAGAATCGAGAGGTCTTTGCTATCCCCGGGAGTACCCTCTCTCCGGCCAGCCAGGGAACTAACCGCCTTATTCAAGAAGGAGCCAAGTTAGTTCGCAATTACACCGATATTCTCCAGGAACTGAACCTGACCATCGTAGCACAGCAAGCGGACATTAAGGAATTCTCTCCGGTTGACGAAGCTGAATCCGCTATACTAAAACAATTGAGTTCTGAGCCCAATCATATAGATGAAATTTGCCGCCGCAGCGGTTTGACTATGCCTGAAGTGAGCAGCACTCTGGCGATGCTGGAGTTGAAGGGGATAGCCAGGCAAGTGGGAAATATGAATTATGTACTATCGCGGAGGGGCAGCGGGGGATAAATCATGGCAAGTAAACTGGTTATCGTCGAATCTCCAGCCAAGGCAAGGACGCTCAATAAGATTCTTGGACGCAGCTATAGTGTCAAAGCATCTCTGGGGCATGTGCGCGATTTGCCCAGAGCAAGTCTCGGTGTAGATATAGAAAAGGGTTTTATCCCCCAGTATGTAATCCCAACTAAGAAGAAAAAGATAGTTGGCGAAATAAAGAAGGCTGCTGCTAAAGCTAGCTCTATCTATCTGGCTACTGACCCTGACCGTGAGGGAGAGGCAATTTCCTGGCACCTGATACAGGCAACTAAGCTGGATAAGAACGAGATACCTGTTCACCGCGTAGTTTTTCAGGAAATTACCAAGGATGCAATCCAAGAAGCTTTCCAAAGTCCCCGCTCTATTGATATGAACCTGGTGAATGCCCAGCAAGCCCGGCGTATCCTCGATAGACTTGTGGGTTACAAGCTGAGTCCGCTCCTGTGGAAAAAGGTGCAGAGAGGACTTTCTGCAGGCCGGGTTCAATCAGTGGCTGTGAGGGTGATTATTGACCGCGAACGGGAGATTCAAGACTTTATTCCCCGAGAGTACTGGATTATTGAAGTTGAGCTAGCCCCGCCTGAGGAAAAGGAAGCGAGTTTCAGAGCCAGGCTATTCGCCCTAGCCAGCGGCACCGGGCTGGATATCACTAATAAAGACGAAGCAGATAGAGTCGTCGCTGACTTAGAACAGGCTGCGTATGCAGTTAAGACAGTGGTATCTAAACAAGTGGCTCGTCAGCCAGCCCCGCCCTTTACCACCAGCACTTTGCAGCAAGAAGCCTGGCGGAAGCTCCACTTCAGCGCCCGGCAAACTATGGCTATCGCCCAGCAACTCTACGAAGGCCTGCCCCTAGGCGAAGAAGGCGCAGTGGGGCTTATTACCTATATGCGCACTGATTCTACTCATGTAGCTGCCTCTGCTATCAGCGAGGCAAGGCAGTTTATCCGTGAGAAATACGGAGACAAATTTCTCCCACCAAAGCCACGCAGTTTTGCCAAGAAAGCGAAGTGGGCTCAGGAAGCTCACGAAGCAATTCGGCCCACCAAAATTTACCGACAACCCGAACAACTCAAGCCATTTCTTAATCCATCTCAGTTAAAACTTTACAAGCTTATCTGGAAGCGCATGGTCGCCAGCCAAATGTCAGCAGCGTCATACGACACAACCAATGTGGAAATAGAGGCAAGTGATGCTGGCGGTGAAAAACTATCTCAAGAATATCTACTCAAAGCAAGCAGCTCCGTGGTTAAATTTCCTGGCTTTATGGCCGTTTACAGCGAAAGCAGGGATGAAGATGAACGAGAGAAAAGTTCCGATTTCATCGGAGTTTCCCTGCCTAAGCTGAAGATTGGAGATAAATTGATTTACCTGGGAACTTTTTCCGACCAATGTTTTACCCAGCCACCACCCCGCTATACTGAAGCCACATTGATAAAAGCACTGGAGCAGAAAGGAATCGGGCGCCCCAGTACCTATGCTCCTATCCTATCCACCATCCAAGAGAGAGACTACGTAAACAAGACTGATGGCAAGTTTCACCCGACAGAACTAGGGATAATTGTCAATAAAATATTGACCGAGCATTTCCCCAAAGTCGTTGACCCTGGCTTCACAGCTCAGATGGAAGAACAGCTAGACGAAATAGCTCAGGGTAAGTATGAATGGATAGCTGCTTTGCAGGAATTTTATCCCCCCTTCCAGGATATGCTAGACAAAGCTTGGACAAATCTGGAAAAGGTCAACATGACCCGGATGAGCGAGGAGACATGCCCTAATTGCGGTCGCCCCATGGTCATAAAAGTCGGGCGTTTCGGCAAATTCCTCGCCTGTAGCGGCTATCCCGACTGTAAAACAACCAGACCTTACGTAATTAAAACCGGGGTTGCTTGCCCCCAGTGTGGTAGCGAGCTTGTGAAAAGAATCAGTAAGAAGAAGAAAGAATTCTATGGGTGTAGCAACTTCCCCAAATGTCAATTCGCTGTAAATCGTAAGCCAATAGCTCAGCCTTGCCCTCACTGTGGTAAGCTCTTAGTACATTACAGAGGGGATTGGGCTAGATGCCTGGCTTGTCAACGCAAAGTAAAACTGTCCGAACTGGAGAAACAAAAAGAGGAGGTAGTCTTATGAAAATTCTAGTTATTCATGGGCCAAATTTGAATATGTTGGGCAAAAGAGAAAAGGCAATTTACGGAGAAAAGACCCTCCACGAAATTAATGCCTTGCTGGAGAAAGAAGGACAGACCTTAAACGTCGAGTTGGTTACGTTTCAATCCAACCACGAAGGCGAGCTAATAGATTTTATTCAAAAGCAAGCGGATTCTGCCCATGGCATAATAATTAACCCTGGGGCACTCACCCACTACGGATTTTCTCTGCTCGATGCCCTGGCTGACAGCAAATTACCAGTAATCGAAGTCCATTTATCCAATATTTACCGCCGTGAGGAGTGGCGAACTTCTTCGGTAATTGCCCCCGTAGCTAAAGGACAGATAAGTGGCCTGGGATGGAGGGGATATATCGCTGCCCTGCGAGCCTTGGCTGACGAATTGAAGGGAGAGGCTTCGCCTTAATCCTCTCCCTTATTGACATCCTCAAGATTGACGCTTCTTAAAATCCTCTAGATCAAGCGTATTGATGAAATCCTTGTATGCTGATAGTCCTTTCAGCTCTTGCTCGTCGAGTTTATCCTCAGAAACATGCTTGCCTGTTTCATCTTCAAGTATAATGCCCGCTTTTTCCAACACTGATTCCTCAGCATATATTGGCGCTCCAACTCTCACGGCCAAGGCTAAGGCATCACTAGGTCGAGAATCAATATCTAATTTCACACCATCAATGCTCAGAGCAAGGTTGGCATAGAAAGTATCATCCTTAAGTCCACTTACCACAATATAGTCAACCGAAGCCCCCAGGGTAGTAATCACGGATTGCAGCAAATCATGCGTCAAAGGGCGAGATAGTTCGACATTTTGTAGCTTTACGGCAATAGCATCAGCTTCAGCAGGGCCAATCCAAATGGGTAAATAACGATTAGTCCCCTTCTCTTTTAAAATCACCACCCTTTGATAGTTCATCAGGCTAACTCGGATGCTGTCAATCGTCATCTCTACCATGCTATTCCTCCTTCATAGTATCTATTCTACACTTATAATGCTAACTAATCAACAAGGTCGAGTCAATTTATCCATGCTCAAAAAATTAAATTTTCCCCAGATTGTTATAAATGCTCAGACACTAGACAACTAACGCTAACTGCCAACGAAATATGGGACAACCAGCGTGTATTGGCAGACTGAGCAGCATCTATCAATATCGCTAGCAGCAAGCCCATCCAGTGAGAGACAAAGTCTTCCTCCCTCAGTCTGACGGATAGCCTCAACCTGCATCAATATTTGCTGCCCATGCGGTTTGAAGTCGCGTAGGCGTAGCATTCTTTCCAGAAATATGTGGGGGCTTAGCCTCAATTCGTCAATTGTCTCGGCAGATCTGGCATCAAGGGCATTACTATGCTCAAAAAGGCAACTACTTGATTAATAGCTCGCTTTATACGTATCCTCGGCAACACGAAAGCCCCATAACGGCTAAGGTTACCACTAACAGTATGAAAAACACGGTTGTGCCCATGAATTATCAGCATACACCAAACCACCTGTTACTGGGGTAGGATGGATTTAGTGGACAC
>JAGHCA010000027.1 GCA_021160725.1 Dehalococcoidia bacterium
ACCTCTTCTACTTTGTAATCTTTAAGTCCCAAAAGAATTTTGGTACCATTTTCTTGGCTCTTAGCTATTGGCGGTAAAACCTCCTTCCTTTGCTTTTCTCCTTACTCCAGGGTTTTACCACCTCTTCCCTTTTCCACACAAATCAGAATAGAGCCAACCCTATATTGACATCGAGAAATAGGTATGCTTATAATGAGTTTCAATGGCTATAGAAGATATTTAATCAATCGGGAGACTTGGAGCTTGGTGAAGACAAACAAAGGAGAGAACAGATGGATAACGAGGTAAAACCAACCTGGAGATTAGCCTGGGGATTGTGGTGGAGGATGTTTCTTATTGGTTTGGGAATATCGGCGATAATCGGTGCAATTCTAACTGCAATAGGTTTGTCACTCATACCCTGGCTTACACCTTGGATGTAGTAGGCCCTATTTAACTGGTTATTTAGTTATATGTGACTATTATTGCGATAGACAAGCCCGCTGCTGTGGAGGTGATTGAGGTTTTGGAGTATTGATGGTGGAAGCTTTCAGCTATATCGTTATATAAGAAGTTAAAAAAGAGTGTAAAAGGAGAAAAATGGAGAAAACTTGGAAACCAACAACTGCAGGCATACTCTCTATTATTGCAGGTGCCATTGGTGTGATCTCTGGTATAATGGTTGCTGCACTCGGTAGCGTCATAGGCACATTCTTTGGTATAGCATGGACGGGTGCCTTTGGTGTTCCTTCACTCACATTGGGGATAATAGCTATAGTGGGTGGTATCTATGCCTTGAAAAGACAGGTTTGGGGGCTGGCGCTTGCCGGGTCTATCTGTGCACTCATTGGTCCTTGGGCGATTCTCGGGTTACTCGCCATCATATTTGTCAGCCTGGGGAAGAGCGAATTTGAGTAGAGTCCAAGGTTCTGCAAGTTACGTGAATCATATTTGAAAAATTGTAGGGACAACAAGGCGGCTAGATGAAAAATAAGTATAGTTTTCTACCCTTTGCAGCCAAGGTTTTAAGAGTCGTAGCGTGGATAGTCTTGGTAGTTGGCGTTATTGGTTTGATTGGTTTCGGAATTTGGATGGGGGGATTTGTAGGTGCCATTATAGCTATAGGGGGAATCATTGTCTCATTCCTGTACTGGGTATTCTTGCTTACCACCAGGGAGCTACTTTACTTACTTATGGATGTTGAAGAGAACACCAGAAACACAGCCGAGCGCATTACAAAGGAATCAGATTGACATAACATTTATGCCTTGGCAGGTTATGCGAATGAAGACAGTAATTTTTTCCTCGTTCGACAAGCTCATTGAAAAACTGTGGCTACTGATGCCCAGGAGGAAAACATATGATGTTTCACAGAGGCGGTTAAAGGCAAACAAGATAAGGGAATATTATTATATAAAATATACGACCAGTGCTCTCAGAGTCATAGCGTGGGTAATATTAGTACTTGGCTGTATTGGTTCGCTTGTTTGGGGAATTATCATGGGTGGAGTTGAAGGTGGACTTTGGATTGTACTAGGAATAATTGGCTCATTCCTGGCATGGCTACTACTGCTTGCAGCTAGGGAACTTATTAAATTATTTCTGGATGTAAAGGCAAATACCAGAAGCGCAGCTGATTACATTGCAAAAGACTCAGGTTAATATAACATTTCCCCTTTATTGCATATCCATGCTTGAAGCGTTTGAGGTTTACAAATTCTCTTGTCATAATTTTCCCATTAAATAAATCTGTGCTTCAGCCTTAATATTATCTCCTCAACGCTACCACCCTGCCCTCTGAGGCTTTTTATAGCTTGTTCTACTTTATCGTGTTTGTAGCTATCACCGAGATCAGCTAGTTTATTGTAATAACCAGCACGTCGGCCAAACATGAAATTCAATCTTTCCTCATCGGGCAAAGATAAATACCTATTTATAATATCAAGACATTTCTCCTTATCCTCAGGCATTTTGCCCTTAACTTCCATCAATAAATTAAGTATATGGTCGCTCTTAAGGTGGCTGGTAACTTGTAAGTTTTCGATGAAAATAGCTATTTCCTTTACTATTTCGTCCTCAGCCTGCAGTTGGAAATCTCCATTTTGCACCCTGGCCCATAACGGTATACTTGGAGGGACATGTAAGCTACGCAATCTTATATAATCAGGGTCGATTTCATTCAATACCCTGGCTGTTTCTCTGGCATGCTCTCGAGACATTTTCTTGCCCCCAAGACCTGGCATAACATATTCACAGAGAGAAATACCTGCTTCTTTAATCTTCCGTCCACCCACAATATGGTTCTTAGCCGTGCACCCTTTTTCCATGTAAGCCAACAGAGGGTCATAGCCAGTCTCCAATCCGATGTGAATCCTATCTAGCCCGGCATTTTTAAGCTCCTTTAGCTCTGTTAGCGACTTTCTGGCTGCCGTATGAGACCGACCGTATGCAGTTACTCTATTCAAACCAGGAAAAGTTTTTCTCAGAAAAATAATCACCTTCAATAGCTCAGGAGTGCGCATAATTAAGGTATTGGAATCCTGAAGGAAGGCTGACCTGCCTCCAGCACAAAGCCATTGAGCAACATGTGCTACACATTGCCCGTATTGTGGTTGATTATAGAGCATTGCCTCTACCTTGCTCAGTCTATTGCCATACCCCATTTTCCAAGCTAGTTCCTTAATGCCCTCGCTGATAGTTCGAGCTGCCTCAATATCCTTCATAATTTCTGCCACTGGTCTGAGTTCGAACTTACTGCCTTTGTATATAGGGCAAAACTGACATCTATTCCAGGGACAATTCCGGGTGGCTCTTATCAGCAGGGAATAAGCCTCACTGGGAGGTCTTATCGGACCTAGCTCAAAGGTATGGCTCAGCTTCTCTGTTACGGAATAACTCAACACTCCGCGTATTTTACGCCTGCTGAAGGATAATAGACAAATGGACTTGCACCTCCTCATCATGATAATATCAATATCTCAAATGAAAGAAATCGAAGTGATTTCCTTTGATGCTGAGGGAACAGTGGTAACACCCGATTTCAGCCAAGCCATATGGCATGAAGCTATCCCTGCGATTTATGCTCGGAAGAAAGGATTCGATCTTGCTCAAGCTAAGAAGTGTATTTATGAAGAGTATAATAAAATCGGCGACCATAAGCTTGAGTGGTATGACATCAAATACTGGTTTAGTTGCCTTGACCTGGGTTCACCTGAGCCAGTAATACAAAGCTGTCTTGGCAAGATAACATATTATCCTGAGGTAATTGAGGTACTTTCTTCACTAGCGGATGAGTATAAGCTGATTATTGCCTCAGGTACACCAAGGGAACTGCTGCATTTCTTGTTACAAGATATCGAATCTTATTTTGTTCGAATTTTTTCTTCGGTCTCACATTACAGGCAACTAAAAAGTCCAGATTTTTACCTCAGAATATGTGAAGAGATGAATATCATGCCAAGCCAGGTTGTTCATGTGGGTGATAACTGGCAATTTGATTTCCTCAATTCCCGACAGGCTGGCATCCGCGCTTTTCATATTGACAGGTCGGGAAATAATCATCAGGAATCCCTTAGTGACTTGACCCAATTAAAGCAGCTTCTCCTGTCCCCGAAATAGTATGACTCTTTTTGGTTCGAGAGTAATCTGCTACTTATAGACATTGGAAGTTGTCCTGAGTTACAATTTACCCTTTAACCAATGCCAAATCACAGTAAAATGTCGCTCGAAAGTACCCCTGAAGGTAACAAATTCAACTTGACCACGGCAGAGCTCCGGGAAATGGCTAAAAAGCTGCGCCGTCATGTAATCACTATGATAGCCACAGCCGGCAGTGGACATCCTGGTGGCTCTCTATCAGCAGCCGATATTATCACGGCACTTTATTTCAAGGTCTTGCGCCACAATCCTCAGGACCCCCAGTGGCCGAATCGCGACCGATTTATATTAAGTAAGGGGCATGCTGCCCCAATTCTATACGCTGCCCTGGCTGAAACTGGCTACTTCCCCATGGTGGAACTGGCAACATTGAGAAAATTGAATAGCCATCTTCAAGGACACGCTGATAGGAAGTTCACCCCTGGCGTAGAAATGTCATCGGGTTCTTTGGGTATGGGTTTATCCTTTGCAATCGGAGTTGCTCTGGCTGCGAGGCTGGATTCTAAAGCTTACCGGACCTATGTTCTTCTTAGTGATGGAGAATGTGAGGAAGGGCAAACTTGGGAGGCGGCTCTCTCAGCAGCCCACTTCAAATTAGACAACCTAACAGCTATAGTTGACTACAACGGTATACAGCTCAGCGGATGGGTTCGAGACATCATGAACCTCGAGCCTTTTATTCAGAAATGGCAAGCCTTCGGCTGGTATACCATTGATATCGATGGACATGACTTTGACCAAATTCTGTCTGCCTATCAAGAGGCTGAAAAGATAAAGGGCAAACCCGCTGTCATTGTCGCTCACACCATCAAAGGCAAGGGGGTTAGCTTCATGGAAAACAATGTGGCATTTCATGGCAAGGCACCTACCCGGGAAGAAGCCGAAAGGGCACTAAAGGAATTAGAGTAAGTATGGCTGAAGCATCTACTCGAGAAACTTACGGCAAAACTCTGATAGAGTTAGGCAAACAAAATGAAGACATTGTAGTTTTGGATGCTGATTTATCGCCTTCAACGATGACCAACTTTTTTGCCAGGGAGTTTCCTGATCGCTTTTTCAACTGTGGCTTAGAAGAACAAAATATGGTTGGCATAGCTGCTGGATTAGCTGCCTCGGGTAAAATCGTTTTTGCCAGCAGCTTCGCCATCTTCGCTTCCTGTCGCTGTTTTGACCAGCTAAGGCTCTGCCTTTCTCAGCCAGAACTAAATGTAAAAATTGTCGCCACTCATGGAGGAATCACTGTTGGCGAAGATGGCACTTCCCATCAAGCCATCGAAGACCTAGCCTTGTATTGTGCTCTCCCTGGCTTCACCGTTATTGTTCCCGCTGATGCTATAGAGGCTGCTGAGGCAATACGAGTGGCTGCAAGTGATTATGGACCTTTCTACATCAGACTGAGTCGTCCTAAGACCCCAATTATTTACCCTAGAGGCTATCAGTTTGTATTAGGCAAGGCAGTGACTATGAGACAAGGACAGGATGCAACAATTATAGCTACAGGAATCATGGTGGCTAAGGCTCTGGAAGCGTCAGATGTCTTAGCAAGACAGGGGATAGATTGCCGGGTAATCAACATACATACCCTCAAACCCCTGGATGAAGCAGTCATAGTTAAAGCAGCCTCAGAGACGGATGCCATTGTTGTTGCTGAAGAGCACTTAGCCCAGGGTGGTCTAGGCAGCCGAGTTGCCCAAATTGTAGCCAGAGAGAAGCCAGTGCCTATGGAGTTCGTCAACCTTGGTGACAGATATGCGGTATCCGGTAAAGCCGAGGAGTTGCTTCAGCGATACGGATTAACCGCCAGAGATATTGAAGAGTCAGTGAAGTCAGTAGCCAGAAAAAAGTAGCGTTTCCAAGCCCGACACAAAAACTTATATACCTTTCAGAGCCAGGGCAAATGCGAGAATGCACAGTGCTCGCTTAGCCGACTTTTTGTAACATTTTGGCGGCCTTTTCGTTAAAAGAGGCAAACGGTGAAACAGAACCGTTCTGAAGGACAAACATCGGATGAAACTATATTGGTTCAGAGAGCTATTGGTCATGATGCTGAGGCTTTTGGAAGGCTGTATGACATACACGTCGATAGGGTATACAGACATATTTATTACCGGGTAGGCAATGAAGCGGACGCCGAGGACCTTACCCAGCAGGTCTTCCTCAAGGCCTGGCAAGCAATTGGCAGATATAAAAAAATGGCGAGTCCGTTTATTGCCTGGTTGATGACCATCAGTCATAATTTGGTGGTAGATTTTTACAGGACGAGAAAGGACAAGACACATCTCGAAGCTGAAGTTCTATCTGACGATTCAGCACCGGACCCGGAGCGCGTAGCCGAAGCCAGTTTCGAGCAGCAACGTCTGCAGAAGGCGATTTTACAATTGGGCGACGACGAGCAGCAGGTGGTCATCCTGCGTTTTATCGAGGGTTTTGAGTTTGCTGAAATCGCTTCTCTCTTGAAGAAAAAAGAGGGAAATATCAGGGTCATCCTGCACCGGGCACTGGTTAAACTCCGTGATACCCTAGAAAAGGAGAGTTGACAGTGTTTAAGAAGTCCAAAGATATATTCGTCAAGCATGTTAAGGACATCGAGGCAGGCAAGTCTAGTGTGCAGGATTGCCTGGAAAGATATCCACTTCTGCGTGAGCATCTGGACCCCCTACTGAGGACTGCACTTGAAATTCGAAAAAGGAGAGGAAACGGGTTTGGAAAAGTTTGAGGACATACTTGTCCAGTGCATTGATGACGTCAAGGCGGGCAGTTACAGCATCGAGGAATGTTTGGACAGGTATCCGTCTGTGCGCGAGCAACTGGAGCCGCTGCTGAGAATTGCACTTGAAATTCGGGAGACCTCGGATATCAAGCCTTCCCTCTCATTCAAGATAAAGGCTCGGGCCTGGCTTATGGACCAGATTCATGAAAGGCAGCCTGTAACAAAATGGCCGTGGTCTCGTTATTATAATCAGGTAAGGCCGACGCCATCAATAAGGAGGTTTAGCATGGCAAATATTGTTATCGTAATTATACTGACTCTCTCTGCCATAGGCGGGGGCACCGTTTATGCGGCACAGGATAGTCTGCCTGGAGACACCCTATACCCGGTGAAACTCGGGACCGAAGAAATAAGAATGATGTTACCAGGAGACGATGTTGCCAAGGCGGAACGGGCTCTGAGCTTTGCAGGACGACGAATAGAGGAAATAGAAGCTCTGGCTGAAAATGGTCGTTTACAGGACATTGACTCGGGTATGCAAGGATACGAGAACGCCCTAAATATGACATTAGCCAGGATAGAGCGAGCAGGCAATAAGGGTCTGTCAATAGGAAACGTAACGGCACGGGTTGTTGAGACTACGACAAGACATCTTTCTGTACTGGATACGGTCTACGATATGGTGCCGCTCGAGGCAAAGGAAGCCATAGCACACGCTCGAAACGTGTCACAGACGGGGTATTTTCATGCCCTGGCGGCTCTGGCGAAGAATAACACTGTAAGGGCAGTTGAAATAAACCTGGCCGCCATGGATGGAAGGTTGAACAGAATCAGGGCTAGGATTCAGGATAGGGAGGCAGTGCAGATTGCCCTGCAGCAATTCGAGGCCATGGCCGAGTTTAATGAACAGATTTCTCAAATCGCCCAAGAGATAAGCCTAAACATAACCGAGGTCGAAGAGCTTATCGCTGAGGCAACTTCTAAGCATCTGAACATGATGGTGGAAGTCTACGATAAGGTACCCGAACAAGCACGACCTGCCATAGAAGAGGCAATGGCCAATTTAATGAGACGTCATCAAACGAGAGTTCAGGCACCAGAACAGCGGGGGGTTGAGGCTCCTCAACCTCCAGTTATACCAGAAAAAATACGAGAGCGAGTGGAAAAAAGAATGCGGGAACAACAAATGGAATGGAGTGTTCCCGATAGTGTGCCCCAAGGACAAAGGCAAACCTGCCCTGCTTGTAGACGTTAATAGACTATATATACCATGCCCCCGCTCAGACTGTGGTAAAATATTAAAGGCCACTAGGGAGAAAATCACAAGCAAAGAATCGAGTGAAGATCATATTTAATTTGCTAGGTAATATAGCTGACGAAATAGCTGATAAGCTTAAGGATAGTGTTAGCGGCATTTTCCATTGCCCGGTAGAAATAAAAGTGAATTTTAGCGATCTAGCCCAGGCCTATGAACCGGAGAGGAAGCAATACTCTTCCTCAAAATTGCTAGCCTCACTTGGAAAGTGTGAAAGAGGAGAAAGGATTGTAGGCATCACCGATATTGATCTTTATGTTCCAAGACTGAACTTCGTATTTGGTGAAGCAGATGTAGTCTCTGGAACGGCAATTATATCTCTGTATCGATTGAGGCAGGAATATTATGGTTTAGCTCCAGACGGAGCTTTATTTTTAGAAAGAGCCACTAAGGAAATAGTTCATGAACTGGGGCACACCTTTGGCCTAGAACATTGCCCCAATAATAAATGTGTCATGCACTTTTCCAACAGCCTGGCTGACACAGACTTGAAGGAAGCACATTTTTGTAGTGAGTGTCGTCCCAAGATAATCCTCTAATCTACCTCGAGAACTCACTATGGTAAGAAATATGGTAAGAAAAGCGTATTCAGACAGAGTTCTTACATCGCGGCGAAGGGAAAAACTTAACGACCTTTTTGGCATTCAGCCCTTCATAGCTCTGCATTAGGGTGCTAGACTGTGATTTGGCTTAGCTCGGATATCTGGATTACACTGCCTGAGAGGAAATTCTGGTAAAAGGAGATTAGAGCATGCAAAAAGAAGTAGTTGCCGTCAGTGGTGCTAGGACCGCAATTGGCGCCTTTGGTGGTTCTTTAAAAGATATACCTGTTGTTGAGCTAGGTGCCGCGGTAATCAAAGAGGCGCTTAAGCGGGCAGGACTCAGGCCTAAATCCAGCGAAGAATTACTTGGTTATGGCCCTGACGCACTCAAGTCTGATGGAATAATAGAGCTGGAGAAAAAACACTATGATTACGATTCTTCTTTGCATCCTGTTCAGGTTGACGAAATAATTATGGGGAATGTCCTTCAGGGAGGGCAGGGGCAAAACACAGCTCGCCAAGCCTGCATCTACGCTGGCATTCCTAAAGAAACCCCCGCCTTCACAGTGAATAAGGTCTGCGCCTCGGGTTTAAAAGCCGTCACTTTAGGAGCAGAAGCCATAATGCTGGGCGAGGCCGATATTGTAGTCGCTGGAGGCATGGAATGCATGAGCCACACCCCTTATATTCTCCCCAAAGCCCGCTGGGGATATCGCATGGATGTCGGAGCCAGGGGAGAGCTTATAGATCTCATGGTCTATGATGGCTTATGGGAAATATTCTACGGCTATCATATGGGAAATACCGCAGAGGAAATCGTCAGTAGATACGGCTTCACTCGCCAACAGCAGGATGAGATAGGCTATCTTAGCCATATGCGAGCTCGCAAAGCCATAGCAGAGGGTGTATTTAAGGATGAAATAGTGCCTTTTCTTGTCCCGCAGAAAAAAGGAGAGCCCATTATTTTTGATACTGATGAGAGACCTATGGACACTTCCATAGAGAAAATGGCTAAGCTCCCTCCTGCGTTCCGAAAAGATGGAACGGTCACTGCCGGTAACTCTTCTGGGATTAATGATGCTGCGGCTGCGGTAGTGCTTATGTCTCGAGATAAAGCTAGAGAATTAGGACTCGAACCTATGGCAACCCTTAGAGCCTGGGCTTCAGGCGCAACAGACCCAAAATACATGGGACTAGGTCCTGTGCCGGCAGTAAGAAAGGTGCTCAAAAAGACAGGGCTTAGCCATAAAGATTTTGATGTTATCGAGCTTAATGAAGCCTTTGCTTCTCAAGTGCTAGGTTGCATGGAAGAACTTGATTGGGATTTCGGCCACGTTAACCCTCACGGTAGTGGCATATCTATGGGTCATCCTATTGGCTGTACCGGAGCAAGAATAGCAGTTACCATCATCTACGATATGGTACGCAGAAATCTGCATCGTGGTCTGGAGACCATGTGTATTGGTGGTGGACAAGGGATGGCAGCCGTATGGGAAAGGCCCTGAAATTTCACGAGAAGTCTGGTGTCAATATTACCATCTACAGTCGAAGCCCTTCTTAAGCCCCGAGCCTATCCCCATAAACCCCAAAAGATAGAGCTGGTGCAGACTCAGATGTCCTTTCTTTTTCTTACTGGCGACTTTGTATATAAAGTGAAAAAGGAGGTCAATCTGGGATATCTGGATTACACTACTTTAGAGAAACGCCATTTCTTCTGCCATCAAGAGCTGGAATTAAATAGACGTCTCTGTCCTAATGCCTACTTAGCTGTGGTGCCCATTGTAGAAGATAAAGGCAATCTCTGTGTTGAAGGACAAGGCGAAGCAATAGAATATGCTGTCAAAATGAAGCAATTGCCCCAGGATCGCATGATGGATGTGCTTTTACCCCGGGGGCAGGTAACTCTGGAAATGGTGGCAAGGGTGGCTGAGAAATTAATGACCTTCCACCAAAAAGCGGAAACAAATCAAAAGATTGCCTCCTTTGGCAGATTGGATGTTATACGCCACAATTGTGATGAGAACTTCGCTCAGACTGAGAAATATACTGGAATTTCCATCACCGCCGATGAATATCAAAGTATCAAGAATTACACTAATCGCTTCATTGACAACAACAGAAGCTTGTTTTATAAGCGAGTAAGAGAAGGCAAAATAAGAGATTGCCATGGCGACCTCCATGCTGCCCATGTTTGCTTCACTGATGATATTTGTATTTATGACTGCATTGAATTTAATGACAGATTCCGATATTCAGACGTAGCCTCGGAGGTCGCCTTTCTGGCTATGGACTTAGACCGTTATCAGCAGGTTAGTCTTTCTCAGCAACTTGTCAATGCCTATGTGGAGCTATCCCACGACAAAGAACTTCTGGAACTTCTCAATTTCTATAAATGCTATCGAGCTTACGTCAGGGGCAAGGTGGAAAGCTTTAAGCTCGACGATCCCTATATTCCTGAAGAAGAGAAGACAGATGTATTAACTGCCGCCCGGAGTTATTTTGAGCTCGCCAAATCGTACGTATGAAGCCTAAAGAGCAAAGAACGAAGCAAGATACTCTATATAGGCTAGGCATTTTAGTGTTAAGTTGCGTTTAGCACCATAGGTAACATATACTTCGATTTCAACCCCGACTTGTCGGGGTTGATTAATCTTGTTCAGGAGGTGAGTAATGAGTGTTTCCCCGGAAAGTTTTTCTCTATCAGGTAAGGTAGCCTTAGTTACCGGAGGCAGTCGGGGCATCGGAAAGGCTATTGCTATTGGACTTGCTAAATTCGGTGCTGACGTAGCTGTAACCAGCCGCAAATTACCAGACCTTGAAGGAGTCGCTGAAGAGATAAAGAGATTGGGCCGGAGGTCAATGGCTGTGGCAGCACATGTGGGAAGGATGGATGAGATAAACAATCTGGTTCCACAGATAAAAGACAAACTTGGCAGAATTGATATTCTAGTGAATAACGCTGCTACCAATCCAACAATGGACCAGGCTATGGATATAGAAGAACGAGCATGGGATTCCATTATGAATCTCAATCTCAAAGGGTTATTCTTTCTCAGTCAGGCGGTAGCCAGGCTGATGAAAGAGCAAGGTGCAGGTATAATAATCAATGTTGCTTCAGTAGCCGGGATTACCCCAAATATCCTGCCGGTTTACTCCATAAGTAAAGCTGGGGTGATTATGGCAACAAAAGTGATGGCCCAACAATGGGCTCAGTATAATATCAGGGTGAATGCGATAGCACCAGGGCTGACCAAAACTCGATTCAGCGAAGCTCTCTGGAGCAACCCGGCTGTTTTACAAGGTATTACAGAGAAGACTCCGTTGCAACGTGTAGCTGAACCTGACGAAATGGTCGGGGCTGCAATTTTCCTGGCTTCCGATGCTTCTAGCTATGTAACCGGACATGTTCTAGTTGTAGATGGCGGCAGGACTATATAGCAAAATATTTTCATGGAGATAAGGGCATCAACGGAATACAAGCAACTGGAACAGAGCTAATAGACGAGATAGCTCCAAGAGAGAAACACTACTATGCACTTCAAGGATAAATGGCTAAAGCTTCCAACCCTGTGGTCTCAGGCAGGTCGAACAGCAGATTCATATTTTGCACCGCTTGTCCTGCACCTCCTTTAACAAGGTTGTCGAGACAGCTAATAACTATAAGCCTGTCCGCCTTTGCATCTATAGTGGGATAAATAAGGCAAAGATTGGTTCCCCAAGCATGCTTGGTATGGGGAGGATTGGTCGTTATTTGAACGAAGGGAGCATGCTTGTAGAATTCCCGGTATATCTGTTTCAAGCTGTTAGCTGTCAGCCGGCGGCTATCAGCTAATTTGGCATAGCACGTGCTCAGTATGCCTCTGGTCATTGGCACCAGGTGAGGTACGAAGGTTATCGAAGGAGAAAGTGACAGATTAAGCGTTTTTAATTCCTGTTCTATTTCGGGCAAATGGCGATGTCCTTCGAGGGAGTAGGCACAGATATTCTCATTGACCTCCGGATAATGGGTGGTCAGTCTTAGAGTTCTGCCGGCGCCTGATACGCCTGATTTGCTATCCACCACTATATCGGGATAAATAAGCCCTTCTTTGACTACGGGTGCCAGGGCTAAGATAGCACTAGTGCTATAGCAACCCGGGTTTGCTATCAGGGAAGCTGAGGCAATTTCATTTCCATGCAACTCAGGTAAGCCAAAAACCGCCTCTGTCAATAGCTCGGGCGATGGATGTGTAAATCCATACCATTTAGGATATTCGTCAGCATTCTTTAGCCTAAAATCAGCGCTGGCATCGATAACCTTGATTCCCTGTTTTAGCAAAGGTAGTATAACCTCTGCACTACTTTTGTGAGGCATTGCGGAGAAGGCGACGTCAATTTCGCTATCAAGCTCGGCTTTTATCGCATACTCAGTTTCTGCAAAACTAGGGAAAACATCGCCTAATTTTTGTCCGGCTGCGCTTCTCCCGGTAACAGTGACGAGCTCTACCTGGGGATGTTGGCAGAGTATGCGAGCAAGTTCGGCACCAATATAGCCGGTAACATTTATTATACCTGCTTTTATTTGTGGCATGATATGTTCCACGCATTATACTACATAACGGGTGATGTCAGGAAAATAATACCTGAAGTTACATCACTTTTTCAAAAGTTAATCGGCACAGAATATATATTTACTGGGCTAGCCTCTTAGATTGCATAATACTATATTATTA
>JAGHCA010000081.1 GCA_021160725.1 Dehalococcoidia bacterium
CCCACCTATAATCGGGGCCTTCTCGACCTGTGAAGTCAAGTTCTGCTGGGTATCCGGCATCACGAAGCGATTCCGCCAGGGTAAAGCACGTCTTTATTATCTCCGAAGTCAATTCCTTGCCTTGAACTAAAATTCCACATTCACCTCTCTTCTCTTTCTTCGGCGGAAGCAGTTCCATTATAGGTTCCACATATAGGGCAAATCCACAGGCGGGGATGTCTTCTCCATTCATAAGGGGCACAAGTCTATCATATCTTCCTCCGCCACCAATCTTTTTCCTGCCAGCCAGTAATTGAAAACAGATTCCAGTATAATACTCGAACCCATGTATCGCTGCGATATCAATTTCATAGCTACAGCCCAGGTCATCCAGCAATGTAGTAACGTTTATGAGGTCCTCCAGGCTGGACTTGAATTCCCGCGAAGCCTTGGGAAATGAAGCTCTTACATTGTGTAGAAAGTTGCTCGATTTTCCCTTAAGGCCCAGTAGCGCAGCTACAAGTCTCTCGATTTCTGGGGTAGTGGATTTCGCCTTGGTCAATGCTTGCCAATTTCCTTCCAAGATGCGGTCCGTCATCTTAGCTTCCTCGCCGGGGCTGAGCTTCAAGTCTTTGAGCAATGCCGCTACTAAGCCGGCGTGGGACAATTGCAGTGCAATGTTGTTGAGACCAAGTCTGCGGATAACTTCTTGGGCCAGCAGAATTACCTCCACATCCGGAGCAAATCTAGTACCACCGAAAAACTCAGCACCACACTGCCATCGCTCCCTCTTCTCCTTCCCTGTTCCCTCGAAAGCGAAAATATTAGTCACATAGAAAAGTCTGGCCAATTCATGCTCGCTTAGATTATTAATATAGAGTCTGGCTACAGGAATAGTACCGTCTGGCCTCAAGACAACCCTCTCTCCACTCCAGCCATCCCAATCGAGAAAAGAATATACCTTGCTTAACATGCTCGGACTAAGTGTTCCCGTAGCCGTAAACAAATGGAGATATTCTAAGGTCGGCGTCTTTACCTCCTGGTAGCCCCAGTCGCGGCAACAAGACCGGAAGACATCTTCAATGCGGCGAAAGCGCAACATGTCCTCGGGGAGCAAGTCCTGCATCCCCTTACATTTTTGGTTCTTCATCCTCAGCCTATTCTACACTAAGCCGTGTCCAGCTTCAATGATGAATCTGAAGAATAATATTCACTCGTCATTCCGAGTAGAAGTCGAATAATCTCCCGCACGCCCCACCAATATTCAGAAGGGTCAGCGAACACCTTTAGGTTGTTGCTTTTAATTGCGTAGTTTATAATTGATTCGAGGTTGATACTAAATGATTAGAGTTGGGTTTAGGTTTTTTCTACTTGCTCTGCTGGTGCTTTCCATAGCTGCACTCTTGGGGGGCAGCTTGATTGCTGCCGCCAGCCCTACTAGTGTGGAAATTCTTACCGTAGATGGCACCATTGTGCCCGTGATAGCTGACTATATCGATCGGGGTATCAGCCAGGCGGAGAAGAACGGCGCTACTGTCTGTATAATTGAGCTAAACACCCCCGGCGGGCTTCTGGACTCAACCGAGAGGATAGTCCAGAAGATTATGAACGCCGACGTGCCCATCGTGGTTTATGTCTCACCTAAAGGTGCCTGGGCAGCCTCAGCGGGAACTTTCATTACTCTATCTGCTAATATAGCAGCGATGACGCCGGGCACAACTATCGGAGCTGCCCATCCTGTAAGCGGCGGGGGAGAAGAAATACCAGAAGACCAGATGAAAAAAATAGTCGAGTTCTCGGCTAAGTGGATGAGGACTATAGCTGAGGAGCGTGGCCGCAATATGGAACAAGCCGAGCTAGCAGTAACACAAAGCAAATCCTTCACCGATGTTGATGCTCTGGGATACAACCTTATAGACCTGCGAGCTGATAATTTGACAAGCCTTATTTCCCAAATCAATGGCTGGAAAGTTACTCTAGCCAGTGGCCAGGAAGTCATCATTGATACCACAGACTATGTTACAACTAGAAACGAAATGAATGCCGTTGAGAAATTCCTGCACACTATCAGCGACCCCAACATTGCCTACATCCTCTTTACCCTGGCTACCATAGGATTAATGGTCGAATTTTACAACCCGGGGCTGATTTTCCCCGGGGTGGCTGGTGGCATCAGCTTATTGCTGGCATTTTACTCCCTGGGTGTGCTTAATGCTTACTGGGGAGGCATAGCACTTATTTTACTTGCCGTGGGACTTTTTATCGCCGAGTACTTCACTACCAGTTTTGGGTTATTGACTGCCGGAGGTGTAATTGCCCTGGTCGCAGGTTCGTTGATACTGTTCAGCCACAGCCCAGGCATAGAGGTAAATAGGGGTCTAATTGCCGGGGTTACAGCAGGAATTACCGCTTTCGCTGTCTTTGTCATCGGCGCCATTATCCGTGGACAAAGGCGGCGCAAGGTTACCGGAACTGAGGGGATGATTGGGACAATAGCCATAGCCAAAACACCTCTTGCCCCTACAGGCACAGTCCTGGCCCAGGGGGAGTTATGGACAGCGTCATCAGAAGGTGACACAGTGGCACCGGGTGAAGAAGTGATAATAACCAAAGCGGAAGGATTGAAATTATGGGTGACAAAGAAATTAAAGGAATAGGAAGGTAATACTTATGATTATTCCGGATTTCGAAATGACTGGCCCAATTATCTTAGCCATAGTCTTTGCTGTTGCCTTTATTATTTTTGTTATTTACGCTATCGTAAAGGGCCAGAGGCGAAAACTCTCGGCTGGTATAGAAGAAATGATAGGAAAGGAAGCTGTGGTGCGAACGACCCTCAATCCCAAGGGCACGGTTTTGGTTGATGGAGAATTATGGACAGCCATAACTGAAGGTAGTACAATAGAAGCTGGAGAGGAGGTGATAATAACTAAAATAGAAGGATTGAAATTGTGGGTGACTAAAAATCTAAAGAAAAGGAGGTAATATGAACTGGTTCGTTTATTTTATCATTGCAGTAGTAGTCATAATACTTCTGTCGGCAGCTATCAAAATCGTTCGAGAGTATGAAAGGGGAGGCGTTTTTCGACTGGGTAGATTCGTGGGCCTCAGAGGACCAGGCCTGGTCTTGATTATACCTTTCGTTGAAAATATGCGGAAAATTGACCTGCGGGTAATCACCATGGACGTTCCACAGCAAGAGTGTATCACCGTGGATAATGTTACTGTCAGGGTTGACGCCGTAATTTACTTTCGGGTGGTCGATGCCGCAGATGCTATTCTCAAGGTGCTAGACTATATCAAGGCAACCTCGCTGCTTGCTGCCACTACCTTAAGGAATGTTGTCGGACAATCCACGCTGGATGAGTTATTAGGCCAGCGGGACAGGCTTAACGAAAAGATACAGGGAGTGGTTGATGTAGGCACTAATCCCTGGGGCATAAAAGTGAGCATGGTAGAGGTAAAGGATGTACAACTGCCGCAAACAATGCAGAGGGCTATGGCAGCCCAGGCTGAGGCTGAGCGAGAGAGGAGAGCCAAGGTGGTTCACGCCGAGGGTGAAGCCCAGGCGGCAGAGAAACTAGCCCAGGCTGCTAAAGTTATTTCCAGTCAGCCTTCAGCTCTACAGCTTCGCTATTTGCAGACATTGTCAGGCATTTCCTCAGAGAGAAGTAACGTTATCATATTCCCCCTGCCCATGGATTTAGTGGCTCCCCTTTTGGGCAAGATGAGTGGGTCAGAGAAAAGTAAATAGTATGGCTTAATCCATTTCAATCTTGATTAAACCGGGACATAATAAATCCGGAGTCCTGAGTTTTGCCCCGTATAAAATTACGGAGGACTATGCCGAGGTAGGGGAATATTGAACTCTCTCCTGCACGGGGTGAAGCTCGGGGCTGAGGAGACTCCACTAGGCAAATTTTCTTAACGCAGGGGGTAGCTATAGCCAGCACAAAACTAAGCACGAGCGACGCCAATGAGCTCTGTCAGATTTTGGACGCCATGCTGTCTCATGAAGCTGTCTATGCCCTCTAATACATCTAGGCCAAGTTGAGGATCAGTCAGGCCGGCTGTGCCTATCTGTATGGCAGTAGCTCCAGCCATAATAAACTCAAGGGCATCCTCGGCACAAGTAATGCCGCCACATCCTATTACTGGAACATGGACTACACTTGCTACCTCGAATACCATATACAAAGCGATAGGCTTGATAGCGGGGCCAGAAAGCCCACCTACAACATTACCCAGACAAGGTCTTCTCTGTTCTATATCAATTGCCATACCCTTCAGTGTGTTAATCAGAGATATGGCATCAGCGCCAGCTCCTTCCACAGCTAAAGCAATTTCCTTGATATTGGTTACATTAGGGCTCAACTTAACGATAAGCGGTAAAGTAGTAGCAGCTTTAACTACTGAAGTCACCTGAGCGGCAAGCTTGGGGTCAACACCAAATTCCATCCCACCTGCCGAAACATTAGGGCAGCTAATATTTAGCTCAATACCACTTATCCCAGGCACACCTTCTAACTTGCTGGTCACAGCCACATACTCGTCTATTGTTTCCCCGGCAACATTAACAATAACTGGAACCTGCCATCCTGCCCATATAGGTGCTTTTTCTTCAATCAGAGCATTAACACCGATATTCTCCAAGCCCACCGAATTAAGCAGACCACTAACAGTTTCCACCAGTCGTGGTTGGGCATTGCCTTCTTTAGGCATTAGGGTCGTGCCCTTGCAGATAAGAGCACCCAGCTTTTGTATGTCAGCAATTTCACCATACTCCATGCCATAGCCAGCTATTCCAGAGGCTATCATCACAGGATTAGACAGGGTTAGTCCCCTAGAGTGCTGAGGGGCTAATTTTACACAGAGGTTGGACAACTTGCTCATTGATTAAAACTTTATCATTGCTCGGAGCAAAAAGAAAAGCCCTAATCAAGGGGCACAATTTTCATCTTGCCCCAGACACTCATTTTGTCGCCTACAATAGCAACCACGCCGCCTACTCCCTCGATACTCTGTGCTGCCTCAATTACCTTAGGAATATCGTCAGCAGCCTTGACGATATTGCCCAGCGCTGTAGCTGCGGCATCAGCTAAAGCCGCCGAGGATGAAAGGACAATAACAGCATCAGCATTACCCAGGCTCAAAGAATGTCCTACGGTTCCTGAAGATGTACCTATGCCCAATGGCGTTTCCCTTGGCATAATTTCCAGAGCTATTTTTTTGGTAAAAGGGGATTGTCCTGCATAGATGCCCACCAGTCTCTTTGTAGATATTTTCAGAAAAATATCGCCGCCATTTTCCACAATTATCTCTGGTGAGAAGGCAAGTAAATCTCTGCCTACCGCTTCAGCGATGGCGCCAGCTACTGCTGCCATAGGTCCCACACCTGTTAGCTGAGATACTCTGGCCATTTCTTTGACGATGACCGGGGCCTCATCTTCAGCCTGATAAGCATCCAATGTGGTCAGGAAAAGAGGATGACACCCAATATATGCCTCCAAAGAGCCACGGTGTTTTAGCACAGAATTAAGGGCTTTATCCTTTAGATTACGTCGAGAGCGTATATATAGGTCTGTCTGCTCTACCACCACATTAAAAGAAATTAACCCGCTGTCTTTAATCCAGTGGCGGTAGAAACGCGGCTCATGCATGGGTTCTTTCCCTTAACAGAGCATACCCTGTCATTACGAGGTTTCTCGCTTCGCTCAGGACGACAAGAAACACAGTAACCAGGGTCAGAAATGCAATATCATAGCTCGAGGAGGACAAGCCTTGACACATAGCCCGCAGACAACACACTTATTGTGGTCAAAGAGCACTTGCCTCGTTTCCGATTCAAGAGAAAAAGCCTCGGTGGGGCAAATGGTGATACAAACTCCACAATGAGTGCATCGGGATTCATCACGGACAACATCCTTGCTTAAGGACTGGATTTCCACCCCGACCTCAGTGAGGTATTTGATGCCCTTATCGTAGCTATTCTGCTCACCGCTCAGATCCATGACCAGCAATCCTTCTTCCCCCGGCGATACTGAAGCCTTAAGAATATTAAATGTGAGGCCAAAGTCCTTAACCAGACGATAAACGACCGGTTGCCCTGTTATATTAGGCGGGAAGTGAAGTACTATTCTTCTGGAGACGTGCATTTTGTTCCCACTCCACTATTGGTCTTTCCTTGAGCGGCTTGAAGGTTATGCCCGACTCTGCTCCAGGCAAAGAAGCTACCGGCTCGGTAAGCAAAAATTCGCCCTTCTCTATCCACTTCTTCAAGATGCCGGCGATTTCCTTCGCCTTAGGATAGCTGGATAAAGAACCTGTAAGGACATCCTTGCCTTGAATTTTTATGTGACCGCTTTTAAGTTCAGCATAGCTAACCTCTCCCAGGATGTCCGGCTTCATCTGGGAATAAGCCTCGGAGTAGTCCACGATGGGTGCCAGAATATCAGCATCAGTTACCATAGTGTAGCGGAGAATTTCCTCGGAAAGTATGGGTATTGGGACTCCTATACCTACGGTCAATGTACAGCCGTAACCGAGCATGCTTGTCCCTATCAACCACTGCGGTTTCATTTGCTTCAAATCTCCTATCACAGCCAATGTCCCTGCCCCACGCCGTGGCACACCATTATCTCCCCTAAGAGCAGTGGGGTTATGTTGTGTACCATGCCAGGCTACATAACCTACACCACCACCCAGGAAAATTTTTGTCCCCACACCTATGGTCTTATAGTAGGGGTCATTAAACAACGGCGAGAGTTGCCCCGCAGTAGCATAGTGAGCATTCCCCAAATTCGGCTTAAGTACTCCCATATAAGTATAGATAACCTTATCGGAGAGGTTCACCCCTACATTGTAGTTCTGGTAGGCATTCCTTATATTGAATAGAGTTGCCTCATTTATGTCCTTAATATTGATTAAGGTCTCCAGTTTTTTCCTGGGATAGCAGTCCGTCCCGTAAGCTGTGGCGGTAAGTCTTATATCTTTCCCCGCTACCAGTTCTTCAATTACATGCCCACCGCCATAATTGAACTCCCCCGGGTAGAACTTATTCCTGGGGTCATCATCAGGTATAGCAGTTGCCCCGAGGAAAATATCCACAGCAGCTATTCCGGTATAGACAGGGACATCATTGAGGCAAACCTTGCCACCGCCCAGTTTTATCCTCGGCCTGGAATGTCCAATGTTGAGAAAGACGCCAGACCCACACATAGGACTGAAAGTGCCAGTGGTAACTACATCAACTTCCTCTGCCGCCCTGCTCACGCCTTTTCCCTTAGCGATGTTGATCACTTCCTCGGCAGTCAACACAACTGCCTTACCTTTTCTGATTTTTTCGTTGATCTCTGCTATTGTCTTCGCCATAGCAAATTTAATCTTTCTTAAGTAATTCCTTAGCTATCTGGGCAGCCTTTTTCCCGGATAAAAGCATACCTCCAAAAATTGCTCCCATCCTCGGGGAACCAAAAACGGCGTTCGCCGTCATACCAGCGACTACCAATCCGGGATAGACTTCCCTGGTATTCTCCAATATCTCCCCTTCACCCCTCTCAGCCCACATGGGCTTCTCCCCAATAACTTCCCCCGTCTTCGTCCTTAACTTCGGGCCTATCTTCCTCACCACTAGACGACAGACTTCGGCATCATGCCCGGTAGCCTCAATAGCCACCTTACACCTTACAATTAGAGGGTCCACATGCAACTTCGACCAGGAAACTGCGCTCCAATTCAAAACAAGTCCGGCTATCCTGTCATCCTCCCGAATCATGACATCTTCAATGCTAATCAGGTTGAAAATCTTCGCCCCGGCTTTTATCGCCTTTGAACAGATAGTGGAAGTAGCCTCCAGCGAATCAGCAACATAATACCCTTTTTTATATTCCTTGGCCGGAATTTCAAATTCATCAAATATCCGCTTGCCTTCTTCCTGAAGAACGATGCGGTTAAACATCATCCCTCCCCCAGGCATTCCACCACCAACACGAAGCTGCCTTTCAAATACTACCACCCTTATTCCCTCTTTCGCCAAGTAGTATGCAGTGACAAGCCCTGACGGCCCTGCCCCAGCCACAGCAACATCCACATCCATCGCCTCCATGAAGTCTTTCATGTAGCTTTCAACAATGGCACGGGAAATAGTAACTTCATCCATCTTCGGTCAGTCTCCTTTTGGCTATTTGAGCGGCGGCTTTGAAGCCTTGCCAGTTAGTATATCCCTATTGGCAAGCAATGTCCAGCCAATCGAGGTCTTTGTCATTGTAAGCACCTGAAAGGTGCATGGCACTCTCATGCTCATCTCCGAGAATTGCTTCAGCACTATCACTCTCGCAAAGACAGAGGAAAAATATTCCTTGCGGCGGCAAGGTAAGCCGCCCAATAAAGTGGTCTTAACAAATCCTAGCTCACCTCGAGCATCCTGTCCACGGCAGCTTTCGCCCTGAGCCGAATTGCCTCGGGAACCTTCACCTCAGGACTCATCTCCTCCAAAGACCATAAAACTTTCTCCAATGTAATCAACTTCATGTGAGGACAGATTGCCTGCTCGGAAACAGGAATAAACCTCTTGCCGGGGTTCTCCTTTTTAAGTCGGTGTATTATCCCAATCTCTGTACCCACAACCATCTCCCTGACCTCGCCCCTCCGGGCATACCTGCACATCCCGCCGGTGCTGAGTACTGCGTCAGCCAAGGCGATGACCTCCGGCGTACATTCCGGATGCACTACTACCTGAGCTTGAGGATACTCCTGCCTCAACTCCTTTATTCTCTCGGGTCTTATCCTGACATGGGTGGGACAGAAGCCTGGCCAGAGAATCATCTTTCTGCCCGTCCTGTCCGAGATGTAATGTCCCAGATACTGGTCAGGGATAAATAATATCTCCTGTGTATTCAGGCTTTCTACGACCCTGATGGCATTGGCAGAGGTACAGCAGACATCTGATTCCGCCTTGACTTCGGCCGTGGAGTTAACATAGCAGACCACTACCGCTTGAGGGTGCTCTTTTTTCTTCGCCCGCAATTGTTCAGCGGTAATCATACCTGCCATGCGGCAGCCAGAATTTATATCAGGAAGCAAGACTATCTTGTCAGGACAAAGAATGGAAGCTGTTTCTGCCATGAAGTGGACCCCGCAGAACACAATTACATCGGCACCGGTCTTGGCAGCCTTTTGACTCAGTTCTAAGGAATCGCCAACAAAGTCGGCTATATCCTGGATCTCACCCAGTTGGTAATTATGGACAAGGATGACAGCATTCCTTTTTTTCTTAAGGACCATGATTTTTTCTACTAATTCAGCATCTCTATTTTCCATCTGTAGCTATCCTCCCGACATGGGTGTAAACATTCATCCTCCTTCCCCTGACAAAACCCACCACGGTCACGCCCAAATCAGCAGCCAATCTCAGCCCCAGGTTAGTGGGGGCGGACTTAGAGATAATTATGGGGATATTTCTTCTGGCTACCTTAAGCAGTATCTCTGAAGACACCCTGCCGCTAGTGATTATTATATTATCCTCCGTCGCTATATCATTTAGTATACATTCGCCAAAGATTTTATCTATGGCATTATGTCTTCCAATGTCCTCGCTAAATACCAGAATATTTTTCATATCACACAAAGCAGCACTGTGAACACCACCGGTCGCCCGGTAAATCCGGGAGCGCTGCTGAAATTCGTTGACCAGAGCTAAGACCGCAAGTGGTGATATTTCGATCTCTGATTCGATTTTTACACGCCCTTGAACATCAGTCGCACTGTAGAAAGATGCTCCTCCCCTCCCACATCCTGAAGTTATAAACCTCTTGAACAAAACCTCTCCGTCAAATTTTTCTCTCCTTACGGTTTCCACCCACACAACACCCCGCTGCTCATCAACCATTATCTTCCTAATCTCCTCTTTACTCTGAAGTAACCCCTCGGAGAAAAGAAAACCAATAGCTAAATATCTTAAATTCATAGGGGAACATAGTAAGGTTGCCAATTCCCGGTTATTTAAGATGATTGTAAGGGGAGACTCCCTGATAATGTCATCTTCAACGCTGCTGCTACCTATTTCCGTAAATTTCAATATAGGAAACTTCTCTATCACATTATCCATTCTTCTCTACCCTTATCCGGTCTCCGCTTTCCACTGAAGTAGTTAATCCTTTAGGATAAATAAACGATATTCACTTTTAGACTACCCCTGTCCCACAGACCTTACAATCTGGATTTTTTACCAAGTTACAGAATGTGAAATCCATCGTCTCACCATTGAAAAATAGCATCCTCCCCGTTAGCAAAGACCCGAACCCGGCAAGGAGTTTGATTGCCTCTGTTACCTGTAAGACAGCAATTAATGCCGGCGTTACACCAAAAACAGGCAATGGCCCCTTCCTATGTGGAACTTGGTGGAAAATACAAGCAAGGCAGGGTGTCTGCCCCGGAATTATAGTAGTAATCTCGCCAAAGAGCCCATGGATACCCCCGTGGATAAAGGGCACTCCTTCGGCAACACATGCCTTGTTAAGAATAATTCTGGTTTTGAAATTGTCCATTGCATCCACTACCAAATTTGCTCCTTTGACAAATCCTCTGGCATTACGTTCAGTAATCTTCTTAAAAACAGGGGTTACTTCTATCGAAGAATTAAATTTAGCCAGCTTTCGGGCTACGGAAAAGGGCTTGCCTTCTCCAATGTCTTCCTCGTAATGAAGAACCTGTCGGTTTAAGTTAGAGAGTTCCACGCGGTCACAGTCTATCAAGGTGATATGTCCTACGCCGCTACACGTTAGATATAGAGAGGCAGTACACCCCAATCCACCAAGTCCTGCTACCACTACGTGAGACTGTTTAAGTTTTTCTTGCCCCTTCTTACCAAAGCTCGCATGCAAAATCTGGCGTTCGTATCTAATTAAATCGTTCTCCGTTAACATATTTTTACCTTATCTTTCATTCCTTTACACTACCCTCCTCCGAGCCATATTGCGAAATAACCGAATCAAATGCTTCCATTTTAAGCTTTCACAACTCCTCACCCTTATCCTCGTTTTTGTCATTCTTCACCAGCGAGTGGAGTTATCAGTTTGACCGCGAGGTTTTCGTTAGCTCCACCCATGGCACAGATAAAACTATTATACACGATTAACAACTGTTATTTCTTTATACCCCAGGCGCTATATCAGCGAAAAGCAATAGCTTAGAATTAAGGACATCCCACTAACAACTACGAGATAGATAGTCAGAATCCTGCCACCGAATTCCTTTCTCAGAACCAGGATAGTGCCCCAACTGGTAATCGGCCCCACCAGTAAAAGAACCATTCCAGCACCAGTATTCATTCCCTGCGAAACGAAGGCGTGAGCCAGTGGAACACTGGCTGTGGAGCAGATATACATGACAAGACCAAAGCCAAGACTATAAAGGTATCCCAGTCCGCCTGCGAAATAAGCTCCGATAAATCTTCCAACGGGAGCAATCGCCGCGACCAGAGACGCTAGTGCCAGTGCCAGAAGCAGCTCCGGCCCAATTTCTTTGACCATATCCACAAAGGCATATCTGAGGACATGCTTGATACGGTGAATAATATTCCGAGAATAGCCCCCCATATAAGCCTCCGGTCTATCCTCAAATGCTTGCTGGCAGTGGGGACAGCAGAAGTAGTACGTCTGTCCGCCATATTCTGCTTTAGCAACTTTTCCTACCTCGACACTCATCCCGCAAACCGGGTCGATAGCTTGCTGCGTTGGAGGGCTGGGAGCCCTGGCTTTGCCTTCGAACTTATCCCCCACCAACCCCGTGACCAGACCCATGATTATCACGGCGAAGAAGATGAATATAGTGAACTTCAACCCCAAGAGACCATAGGTAACCAAGAGGGCAGAGACAGACGTTGCTGGCGTTGCCACCAGGAAGGCCAGTACTGGTCCCAGCCTCGCTCCCTTCTGGCGCAAGCTCACAGCCACCGGCAGGGCGCCAAAACAGCAGATGGGCAGCACCATCCCCACCAGAGTAGCATAGAACAGTGGCTTTATGCCTCGGCTGCCAAGATACCTCTCCACCCACTGTGAAGGCGCGAATTCGTGAATCAGGCCACTGAGAAAAAAGCCTATTACCAGGTAGGGTAATATCTCAATGAGATAATCCTTGAATACTATAAAATACTGGACTACCAATCATTTACCTCCATATTCAGATATCCTATTGTAGGTGCTTGGGAAAGGTTTTTCTAGTAAGAAACGAAATCCGTACCAGGAACAACCTTATGGGAACTTCAGTCAGCACGCCCACTACGGTAGCAAGAGCTACGGCCGGCATTTAGTCGCCTACCAGAGCACGCTACATATGGATTCCAGGACTGTGAACCGTGCAGAGTAAAGACAACCGAGGAGCAGCGCCCCCAGGATTATCAGTATTGTTCCGCCTACCGGTCTGGTATATTTGGCGTATTTGTCTCCCAGGTTTGAAGTCAGGGCGAAGGCAGCCGTGCCGAAGATAACGAGATCGTCGAGCATGAAAACGAACACATAAAGGAGGATATAGCCGTAATATTGGAGGGTGGTGAGGCTAGCCAGCGACAGAACCTGGGTGAAAATAGCCGGGATCGCCGCGGAACAGACAAATTCGACAGAGTTTACGGCAAAGGCCAGCGCCACGATTCCAACTACCGTCCCCAGGGTTATGGGGGAAGACACAATCTTCTGTATTCTGGTCATGGTCTTCTGTCGGGATTCTTCGTCGGTGATCTTACAGACAATAGCGCCTTTCGTCTCAGCGAATTCTCTTATTTGCAGTATTCCGCCACCCAGAGCTACCAGACCGATCACAGTTATCACCGGCTTTACATAGCCCACAAGCAGGAAAACATTGAGCCACGCCGTCATGAACAGAAAATACAGGATCCCTGAGGACAGCACAAAAGAGCCGACAATCAGCCAGATTCTTTTCCTGTCCCTCAAGGTCGCTACTATGGATATGAGATAAACGAGCACCCACATGGCACAGGGATTGAAGCCATCTACGAAGCCTAGAACTACAGCCAAAGCTGGAAGTGAATAATCGGCGACGTCAATCTCCCCTATGATGGGCAATACGATTTTGCCCCCGTCATCTCCGTTTTGTTCGCCCGGCGGCGCCGGGCAGTCCCCGGCCAGACACTGCTGCAGAGCTGTCTCAATCGCCCTGCCTGATGTCTCCTCGGATTCCCAATCGCCGAATACCTGATTCCCGAAGATTGTTATGGGGAAGCCAGGCTCAAATTCTACCCCTCGCTCCTCAAGCATCTCATGCAATAAGGCACTCCCTTGAGGCGTCGTGGCGTCGTGGCGCGTAATGTTGATTGAATATGTCTCTTCCAGTCTTTTGTTGAATGGCTTCTGAGCCTCACAGTGGTGACAGCCTTCAACGTAGAAGAAATGGACCTCAAAGCCTTCACCGATATCTGACTTTGCCTGACTCGTAAATGCTATGACTATTCCCAGGATGACCAGCGATATGACGAGGTATCGCTTGAAGCGGTCCTGGAATGTGTTCCTGAAAAAACCAACCAGCCTGTTGTACGTTGACAAATGCCAGCTCAAAATAAACTCCTGACTCGAGGCTCTACCGCGTGAATGGCATAGCCCGTGCGGGTCGCCACCTCAGAAACTGCGTCGTTAGCTACAACTCTCATTTATCCTGCGCAAGACCCAAATGTACATGCCGAGCAAGACACCGCTTTAAAAACTAAGTTTCTACTGGCCATATTACCGGCAATATCAGACACAGTCACAGTGATTGTGACTTTACCAGACATATTCGGAGCAGTCCAGGTAACTGCATCTCCTTTCCCAGTTATTAGACCCTCACTAGCCGACCAGTTGTAGCTCAGCTCATCACCATCCGCATCTGAAGCACTACACACAATCTGGCAGCTTGTCCTCGGGAGAACTCTTTCCCGTTCGGATTCTAGACCCGTGATAGCTGGGTGATGGTTGGCTAGTATGGTATCAAGCAGGATTGTAGCCACGACTGCCGCCACCACAATTACTGTAACTATTAGAAGTCTTTTCCTGTTCATTCGTTTCTCTCTTTAAGTCTCCTTTCTGGTTACATTTAGATATACGCTATTGCAGGTGCTTGGGGAAGGTCTTTCTGGTTGCAAGCGAAATCCAGACCAGGAATAACATTATGGGAACTTCAGTCAGCACTCCCACTACGGTAGCAAGAGCTGCGCCCGATGCTACTCCAAAGAGAGTGGTGGCGACGGCTATAGCGACCTCGAAATGATTGCTACCGGCGATAATAGCAGCTGGTATAGCATCACCATATCTGAGTTTCATAAGGCGGGCAGCCAGATAGGTAATACTAAAGACCACCAAGATATTTACCAAGATAGCCAGGGTTATCATACCGACTATGGCTGGCAACTCAACAATGATATGACCCTGATAGGTGAACAGAACAATTAATGTGATGAGCAGGGCAATTATCGAGACTTTTCCCAGACTAGGCCCCAGCTTGGTCTCAAACCATTCTAACCCCTTTCTTCTTATGGTCTCCCTTCGCGTAAAATAACCGACTATTAGGGGTGTTACGATGTATATGGTCACAGAAAGGGCAATAGTATCCCAGGGTACCCTTATACCGGAAATGCCGAGCAGTAAAACAGCCAGTGGAGCATACAGCACGACCATGGTGAGCGAATTGATTGCCGTCATTACCAGTGTATGCCCCATATTGCCTCGCGCTAGATAGCTCCAGACCAGCACCATGGCAGTGCACGGAGCAACACCGAGTAGTATTGTTCCGGCGCGATATTGCTCAATCTGCTCCGGCGTAAGAAACCTGCCGAAAACAAGGCTTAAGAACAACCAAGCGAATAGAGCCATGGTGAAAGGTTTTATCGCCCAGTTGGCAAACAGAGTAAGTCCGATCGGCTTGGGCGATCGGATTGCTTTTCTGATTTCCTCCCAGCTTATCTGAACCATAATGGGATAAATCATGGCAAAGAGTAGTATGGCAATCGGTATAGAGATGCCCGCCACCTCGAGCCTAGCCAGTATATCGGAAAGCTGTGGGAACAGCCGCCCTAGTCCAATCCCAGCCCCGATACACAAAGCCACCCATAAAGTCAGAAACTTTCCCCAGATACCAAGTTTTCGCTCCTTTTCAGACATCTTACCTCCTTTGTTGCTGCAATGAACTAACGCTCAGCTTTGTATCCAGAGCACGACATAATATATTCCTATTCCTATGAAAATAATGGCGACTATAATGCGGATGACCTTCTCAACGCGGGTGACCGCATTAAGCCAGCTTGAAATCTTGGCTACGCCGAAGGATAGAAGCACGCCGAATACCAGAACAGGTAGGCCGGTGCCAATGGCATATACCGCAGGCAGTGTCACACCGCCAGCGGATTTAAGAGCTAAAGGTATCAACACTCCAAAAAATAGAATAGCGCTATAAGGACAAAAAGCAAGTGCAAACAAAGCACCTAACAGGAATCCCCCTATCATCCCCCAGTCGGCGACCTTTTCTCCTAGCGTAGAAAGTTTTCCACCTCCCAAACTAAGGGAAATCTTGTTTATACTCAGCATTATCACACCTACCACTATCAGAAGTGGCCCCAGGACTTGTTCCCCGAAATCCTGAAGAAATGAAGCTACTCCGGGAATCTCAAGACCAGCCACGATGATTATGATGCCGATGATGGAATAGGAAAACATGCGCCCCAGTGCATAGAGCGCTCCAGTTAAAACAGTGTATCTGCGCTCTGTCACTTTGCGGCTGACATATCCCAGGGCAGCGATGTTGGTAGCCAGAGGACAGGGACTGATGGCAGTTATCAACCCTAGAAGCAGCGCCGATAGGACTGGGATATTGACATCTCCCAGAATGTCACTCAAATCCATTAAGTCTCTCCATGTAAAGCTTTCTCGATTTTGCTCTTCACTACTTCGACGAATGCCTCGTCATCACCTATGACAACCAGATGTCTGTTACCTGTTCAATATGGTCAGTGCCATCTTTTACGGTATTGATAAACAAAGATGAGGTATAGGCGCCATATTTTTCAACAATAGCGGCATTTTTACTGTCCTGTACATCGATCGATTGGAAAGTTAGTTTGCCACTGGCCAGCTCGTCACCAAAGTAGGTTTCCACGGTATAGCGTGTCCCTTCTTCGGCGTATCTACAGGTATAGCATTGCTGTGTGCGGTGAAAATAAACAACCTCGACCCTGTCAGCCGGGCCTGAAGAGTTGTTTGAAGTTGGAGGTGTCGCAGGTGACATCCCGTAAGCCAATATCAGCCATACGATTAAGCCTACTAATGCGATAGGGCGCACAATCCATAGAATCTTGGTTAATTTACTCTTAGGTACCTTACTTCCGTTCTTGTTTTTGTTCCCTTTGTTCCTGGTTGCTTTAGTCACTTTACAACCTCCTGCGAACCAAGCATGTCGAGCAGCCTGGCCAGTGCTTCCCTATCCTGGGCAGATTCCGGTTTACTTAAAGCGGAGCAGTCTCTCAAGCGTTTTTGCCCCTTCAGCAGAGCCATGGCAAAAGCAAAGCAGGTGGGCAGTCCACTCTCCCGGCAGCTGGTTCTGGGGAGAATGTCAACTATATCCTTTGCCTTTATTTCACCCTTCCTCTCATAGATAGGCGTGATACTTGCTCGCTTATCCCAGGTATCATTTATCAACCCCTTGACATAGCCCAGGACCTTTATAGCATCCTCCTGGCATGTCACCTGGCCCACACTTAGCTCGCGTGCTGTAAGGCTTACGAATCCCATGTCCATTTTGAAGCCGAGGGTCGGGACTTGGGGGGTATACACGGCATTGTCAACAACAGCGTTGAGGTAAGGAAAAACCTCACTAATGTCATTGCTAAGCTCGGCTGTTATTGCAACCCATTCCGTATTGCAGAAGCTGCGCCCCGCTTTGGTTATCTTGTAGTCATGAAGAAGCATAACTCACCTATTATTTGCGACTAATTGTTGTACTCAATCCTTTTTAAGAGTTCAGTTACTCTCGCTCTTATCTCGTCTCTTATTCTTCTCAACTCTGGCAACGGCTTGCCCTTGGGATCTTCCAAGCCCCAAGTGTCAGTCTCCGCGAATGTGGCCGGACATACCCCTTCTACTCCATAGCCCATGGTAACCAACATATCTGCCTGCTGCACCATATCTGCCTGCTGCACCATATCCGCAGTCAGCAACTTCGGTTTGTTGCCGCTGATGTCTATGCCGACCTCTTGCATCACTTCCACGACAGTGGGACCGACAGCATCAGCGGGAGCAGTGCCCGCCGAAACCGCCCGAGCTTTCCCCTTCGCCAGTTGATTGAAGAAAGCTTCAGCCATCTGGCTTCGGCCGGCGTTGTGAACGCAGACAAAAAGCACCTGCGATAACTTTCGGCTTTTGTTCATTCTTCAAGTATGGTTTTTATGATGAGTTCTTTTGCCCTTTTCACTTCGTCATCGGAGATGTACTCCATCACACCTTTGATTTCTTTACCGATATCCTCGCTGAGGCCTTTCTTTTTCATACCAATGTCCCTCGTAAGCATGATGCTGATGGGACTAAATCCAGCCTGCTCAACGATTTTCCTGGCGCATTCAAAAGGGCAGCCATCCACTGTAACAATCTTTTCCGCCGCCTGGGTTTTGCCTAAAACTGATTTCACATGGGTCGGCAATCCTCCTAGACACATGACAGCGGCCTTTTCCAGTCCCAGTTCTTTAACTGCTTCCAGTGAGGCTAGAGCACTTGTTATCCCGGTGTTAGATACCCCGCCATAACAGGAGAAGATCACGTTCTCGTGGGTATTCACTCCTGCCTGAAATTTCTCTTCTTTTGCCATATCAGTTCACCTCTCCATTTGGATTTTTGTATTGTCGGTTGAACGCCTTGAGCAAGACCTCGGAATAATCAGCTTCTGCACCAGGCACCACATAGTTATGCATTTTGAGCCTATTGAGCAGTTATTTCTTGATAGCTTCACTGCCAACCAGCCTTCAGGTCGCCAACCTCCTTGATAACATTCTCCAGGTTCACAATTCCGACCTGAAAGTCGCCGGGCAAGACCAGCTTTTTTATCATCCTAGCCGCAGTTGCGGGACAACAAGGTTGTTCGCTTTGCATGTGCATCTCTTTCTATATTCACACGACTATTGCACAGGGATTGATTTTCTACCTTTCGGGTGAGCCTTCCTTGGTCAAGGCGTCGGTGACAAGCTGAATAATCTCTGCCTTGCTAGGCACCCGCCCGGAGCAAACCAGTTGTTCGTTGATCACTAATCCAGGGGTGGTCAAGATAGGATATGCCATTATCTTGTTGATATCTTTCACTTTCTCGACCTCAGCATCAATCCCGAGTTCTTTTACAACCTCCTTGGTAGTCTTCTCCAACTGCTGACACCTGGCGCAACCGGGACCGAGGACCTTGATATTCATTTTTGACCTCCTTATTGTGTAATAAATCCAAAGACATAGCCTGTGATAGTAGCAAATATCACTACCAAGGCAATGTAAGTAAGAGTCTTCTTTGTTCCCATAATGCTGCGGATAACGAGCATATTGGGCAGAGATAATGCTGGACCTGCTAACAGGAGCGCCAGTGTGGGTCCCTTTCCCATACCCAGTTCCATGAAGGCGCTGATGATAGGAACTTCGGTAAGCGTGGCGAAGTACATCAGTGCACCCACGAAGGAAGCAATGAAGTTGGCAAAGAGACTGTTTCCACCTACCCAAGTGCTGACTGCCTGTTGAGGGACAAACGTAGTGATAATGCCTGCAACAAACACGCCCCCTAGCAGCCAGGGCACAATAAGGCGAACAAAGCGCAGCGTCTCCTTCATCCAGATACCGAGCTCGCTCTTAGTGAACCAGCGCCAGAGTATGAAGGCCAGGATCACAAGCAGAACACCGGTTGCAATCCAGTTCTTTGAGGCAGCAAATACTAGTATGCCGACCAGGACAACGAAGAAAGTAATCTGCTGCCACCATTGCTTGGATTCAGTTCCAGCCATCAGCGCATCGAATGCTGCTGAGTCCTTCAACGATTCTTCCTTGCGGTAAATAGTTGCCATAATCAGGCCGATGCCAGCAGCGAATACGACCGCGCCTATTGCTCTGGCCAGTCCCAGGTCAAAGCCGAGAATACGAGCGGTATAGACAATAGCCAGGACGTTTATTGCCGGGCCCGAGTAAAGAAACGCAACCGCGGGGCCTATACCAGCACCTCTCTTGTAGATACCCCCGAATAATGGCAGGACCGTGCAGGAACAGACCGCTAGAATAGTCCCTGAAACCGAGGCGACGCCGTATGAAAGGAACTTCTTTGCCCGTGGGCCAAAATACTTCAACACCGATGCCTGCGAGATAAAGACCGCAATGGCCCCCGCGATGAAGAATGCAGGAACGAGGCAGGTCAATACATGCGCCGACAAGTACTCAAGCAGAGCATTCCAGCCACCCTGTAATAATTGCATTAGAATCGGCACGCCAATAATTTCCTATAATGCGCATTAACGCATTTAAGCACGATAAAAAATTATGCGTTTGTTTTTTCTCTACGCATCTTTTCAGCACAACTGGGGCCTATTCGCACAGCTTTTCTCAAGCGCTCGCGATCCTGCTCAAGCCTCTTGTTTCCTTGCAGAGCCTTATCTACCACCTGCACCAAATCGGCTAAATATTCATTCATGCCATCCCTATCAATGGAGTAGAGCGACCAAAGTCCATCTTTTCTCCGCCTAAGGAAACCGGCCTCGTAAAGTACAGTCAAATTACGCGACGCTCTAGTCTGAGAGATATCCAGCGCCTGCATTACTTCGCAGACGCAACACTCCCTCTCCAGCAGGATATTGAGTATCCTCAATCTGGTCTCATCGGAGAGAGCCTTACACAATTTTATAAAATCTTTCATTGCCACCTCATAGGTAAACTTATCCTTATATTTAAATATCTGCATATATTTTAGCTATAAAGCTCCCGCTTGTCAAAGCAACTCAATGGGAAGAAATTCCTAAACGCTCAGCCCGTAAATGGTCAAGACGAGAAAGCTATAGTGAAAGGTCTATCTACGGCGTCTTAAATGCCTTCACGGTAATGCTCAGAAGCTTCGCCAGTGCTTGGCTTTCCTCGCCTTCTATATAAAATTCCTTACTGGACAGCACCTGCACATCCTCAAAGCCGGCTTTCTTTATCTCTCTCAGGTATTCTTGGTGTTCTAAAGCCCCGCCAATACAACATACCCAGGCATTCGCGTCAGTTTTAATCTCATCGGCGAGCGTGCCTTCCGAGACAATATCGGAAATTATGAGCCTGCCCCCGGACTTTAGCACTCGGTAAGCTTCCTGGAAAACCTTACGTTTATCTGGAGAGAGATTGATAACGCAGTTACTGATAATGACATCCACAGACTCATCCTCGACCGGGAGCTTCTCAATTTCGCCAAGGCGAAACTCTACGTTATGATAGCCGTGAACCCTAGCGATATTTTTTGCCTTATCCACCATCTCTTCCGTCATATCAACTCCGATAACCCCACCTGTCGGGCCAACTTTATCAGCTGCTAAAAATACATCCACTCCGGCCCCTGACCCTAAATCCAATACTACCTCACCTGTTTTCAGGCCTGCTATGGCAGTGGGGTTACCACACCCCAACCCCATAATCGCCTCTTCTGGAACATGTTCTAAATCTTCTCTTAAGTATCCGATACCCTCGGCTTTGGAAAGTAGGCTAACCCCACAGCCACAGCTTGAGCAGCAGCTTTCTCGGTTTTGCTTAGCTAGTTGGGCGTATCGGCCCTTCACGAGTTCTTTTACTTTCTTCTCTTTCATAGTTCACCTCCTGACATTCGCACAGCGGTAGCTCCTTCATCAGAGCTTCGCTATCAATAATTAACTTGGCCAATCTAATATCTGTAAGCTTATAGTAGACTTTCTGAGCTTCCTGCTCGTCCCTAACGATATTACACCCCTTAAGGGCTCTAAGGTGGTGCGAAACAAGTGATTGTTCCTTATTCAGAACGCTGGCAAGCTCCCCAACACACATCTC
>JAGHCA010000021.1 GCA_021160725.1 Dehalococcoidia bacterium
CGAGCCTATGAGAATAAAGTACATATTGTAGCTGCGAATCGTGTTGGTATCGAGCGTGGCACTAAGTTCATCGGCTTAAGCAAAATCGTCAATGCTTGGGGAGATACACTCGCTGAAGCCGGTGGTGAGTACGAACAAATCATTCATGGTGAAATCAGCATAGCTGATGCAAAAGAGAAACATATTGTGTTCAAGGCAGGTGAGTTCGAACTAGATTTTTTACGTGACAGGAGACCTGAGCTATATGGTGAGATTACCAAAGTTCGCAAATTCTAAGGCTAGAGACAAATTTTGCTTCAAATGCCCCTCATCGCTTCCAATCTTTAATCTCAAAATGCCGCCTGTGCCCTTGAATTCGTTTACCATCCTCATCATTGGAGACCCTTCTTTTAATTCGAATTCAGCTCCGGTCTTTATCACTGCTTCCTTCCGATTATTTTTATCTCTATTGGCAATCACCCTCTTTTGTAGCAATCGCTGCAAGTGAGGTTTGTCATGGAATAGTTCTGACACTGGCTTCGTGTCAGCCTCGTAATATTGATATGATAAAATAACCTGAAGTATATAAAGGAATTAATTGAGAGCTTGGCGAGAACAGAGAAAGCAACCCTGAAGACATCTGAGGGAAAAGAAATTACCATAGCGGAACAAGTTCCTATCCCCTGTTTTCGCTGTGGCATCTGCTGCACCCGGTACCAGCCACCACTCTCCCCTGAAGATATGGACAACATTGCCTCAGCCCTGGGAATATCAAGAGCAAAGTTCATCTCCAGATATGCTGTAAAGGTGCCGACAAAGGAAGGCTACTTGCTTCGGAGGACGGAGAAAGGCTGCATCTTCCTGGCTTGGGATGAAGATGGCAGAGCCACCTGCACCATACATCTCTCGCGTCCTAAGGCTTGTAGAGAATGGACTCCCAGCCTGTCCAAGCCTGAATGTCTCGAAGGACTGGCTAAACTTAAGGCCAGAGGACAGATAATGCTGCCGGACGAGCTCTTCAGCTCCCAGAAAGACAAGCAAGCCCTTTACTCATCTCTGAAAGGAGAAACACCTGACCAGCTAAAAAGTCCTTAAATATACCTCATCAACCTTCCCCTGCAACCCAATCGTTAGGCGAATTGCCCTGGCCACCTTCATATAGTGGTTAATCTTATCCATGGATGGCTACTGCTTTGCTATTTCTTTTCTTTCTTGCTCGGAGCATGAGAATCTCATACACATTTATGTGCCTCGACCTAAGCAGTAAATCCCAGTTCTGTCGTGGTACTCTGAGAATGAGTGTATATATGCATCGCCCTATAGCTCGAGTTTGGAGGATTTATCGTCTGAGAATCGGAGATTCGAACATCGGTTATTTATCCATTTAAGATATTCTCACGATGCAACCTTATAAATTCCTTTCTGCTTACGTCCTGTTTTGTAATATAGCCCATATTACTGTTCTGAAGCATTACCTTTATCATAAACAGATTTAATTTAGATAACGTTCGTATATGTAAATCCCTCAGGGGCGGCTTATCTTTCAGCTGGAAAATCAAAAATCATTGCAATGCCTGCCGCCACAAACTATAATGTGCATTCATGTTACTCCTGAAAAACCGCAAGTTACCTGAGACTCTGGGTAAGATAGCTCGCCTGTTAGCTTCCCAGGGAAAGCAAGGCTACATCGTGGGTGGCTTCATCCGTGATCGGCTTCTGGGGAGACAGACAAACGACATAGATATTGCTGTAAGCGGCGCCTCCATAACCACAGCTCACGAAGTAGCCGGGGAAATAGGAGGCAAATTTGTGCCCCTTGACGAAGACAACGACTTAGCCAGAGTAGTGATGCTGGAAGGAGAACGGCAAAATCAAAAATTTCGTGGGGCAGAGTGGCATTTTGACTTCTCCGCCTTTTCCCAGGACATTGAATCTGATCTAGCCCGCCGCGATTTCACCATAAATGCCATGGCTCTGGAACTCAGTCACCTTGTTACTGCCGGCATAGACACCAACATAAATTCCCAAGAATTGGCAAATCTTTTCGAGGGAAAACAGCTTCACCAAGCGCTTATAGACCCCTTTTCCGGCGAGGAGGATTTGAGAAACAAAATAGTGAGGGCAGTAAGCGAGCAAATATTTGAAGCCGATGCTGCCAGACTGCTACGGGCAGTGAGATTGGCTGCCGAGCTTGATTTCACTATCGAGCCAGAGACAGAATCTTTGATTCGCCGCCATGCCCAGGCTATCGCCGAAGTCTCCGGAGAGAGGGTTAGAGATGAGTTGCTTCGATTACTCAGTTTACCCCGAGCTGCTTATCACCTGAGGTACCTGGATGAACTCGGCTTGCTTCTAGCCCTGGTCCCTGAGCTAGCAGAGAGCAAGGGGGTGGAGCAACCAACAGTGCACTTCTGGGATGTCTTCAACCACTCTTTACAGACCGTAGCTGCCACAGAGTTTCTGCTGAGAGAAAGCGATTGGGAGTACGGCAGCAAAGACATGCTGGCTACTGTTCCCTGGTCTGACACAATAGACAGACATTTGTCCCAGGAAGTTTCCAGCGGCAGTAACCACAAGGTCCTGCTTAAACTGGCTGGTCTATTCCATGACATTGCCAAACCAATGACAAAGACAATTGATGCTACAGGCAGAGCCAGATTTCTAGGGCATAGTAAAGAAGGAGCGTCTATGACTGCTAGCATCCTGGAAAGGCTACGATTTAGCAATCGGGAAATAAGACTCGTGGAAAGCCTCGTCTACCATCACCTCCGTCCAGTTCAGATGGCAAAGACTGGGATTACTAAAAACTCAGAGAATGTTAGTGGTGAAAATGAGGAATTGCCCACCCAGCGGGCAATTTACCGTTATTTTCGCGATACTGGCGATGTTGGCATTGATATTCTGTTCCTGGCTTTAGCTGATTATCTGGCCAGCCGCGGGCCTCTAGCATCCATGGAAGAATGGAAAAGACATTGCAAATTAATAAACTACATAATGACAGAGCACGACAAGCAACAAGCTAAAATCTTGCCTATCAAATTCGTTGATGGCCATGATATAATGCGTGCATTTGGCTTAGCACCGGGACCATTGATTGGCAAGCTCCTGACCAGGATTCATGAGGCTCATGCCAGCGGTGAGCTGAGTACCAAAGAGGAAGCATTAGCCCTGGTTCGCAAGGAGTTGTCAGCTACCAGCAACAAGCAAACAGGTGTTGACCAAAATCCTCGGAATTCCGGGGAGGAACAATCCTTAACATAAGGGTAGGCTAAATTTGAGAAGGAGAAGTGTCTATTTACTGATTTTCATCCTTGCCCTGTTCGGCTTAGCCTTATGGTCCATAGTGCCGCTGGACAGGAACGTCTTCGGCAGAGAAGGACTAAGGCTGGGACTTGACCTTGCTGGCGGCAGTTATCTGGTTTACCAGGCTGACGTCAGCGATATCGCACCTGAGAACAGGGATGAGATTATGGATGGTGTGAAGGGGGTTATAGAAAGGCGCATCAACGCTCTGGGCGTTACTGAGCCCATCGTCGAAGTACAGAAACACGAGGGAGAATATAACATTGTCATCCAACTACCTGGAATTGCTGACATCGAGAAAGCCAAGGAAACAGTTGGCCTCTTCACCCTGCTCAACTTCCGTGAACAAGATGCGGAAGGAAATTGGATTCCCGCTACAGGAACAGTGGATGGTAAAGAGTTAACCCTTAACAGTAGATATTTCAAGGAGAACACTTACGTTACTGTAAACCAATATGGCAAACCATTATTGGTATTTGAGTGGGATGAAACTGGACAGCAACTTTCCGAACAGATAACCGGCCGCCTTATCGGAAAACAGCTAGCCATCTATCTGGGTGATGAACCACTCCGTGGTGAAGATGGCCATATAATCGCTCCCGTGGTCAAGTCGGTGATATCGGACAGGGGACAAATTGAAGGACTGAGCCTTACCGATGCCCAGGAACTATCTCGATTGCTCAATGCTGGACGGATCGACGTTCCACTGGGGAGGTGGGCAGAGGGAGAATTTGAACCCAGTGTTCCACTGTATGAAAGAACTGTGAATGCCACATTGGGGGAGGATTCTATCCAGAAGAGCATACTGGCAGCAGGGATTGGGATAGTGCTGTTGTTGCTATTTATGCTCGTTTACTATCGCCTCCCCGGACTGGTGGCTTGCCTCAGTTTAGGGATTTATGGCGTAGTGCTTTTAGCTATTTTCAAGCTCGTGCCTATAACCCTCACCTTACCCGGTGTGGCTGGCTTCATCCTATCACTGGGCATGGCTGTAGATGCCAATGTCCTTATCTTCGAGCGTATCAAAGAGGAATTACGGAGAGGGCGTAGTCTGGCGGCTGCCGTTGAGGCCGGGTTCAACCGCGCCTGGACCGCTATCAGAGATAGCAACATCACCACCTTTATCGCCTGTCTCGTCCTTTTCTGGCTTGGCGGCGAGCTTGGTGCTCTCATGGTCAGAGGCTTTGCCGTAACCTTGTTTATCGGCGTTGCTTTATCCATGTTAACAGCCATTGTGGTCACCCGAACCTTCCTCCGATTGATTATAGGCAGCCGGGCGGTCAGCAATCTGGCAGCTTATGGGATATCAGTCCAAACAGTGAGAAACCTGAAATGATAGACTTTATCGGCAAGAAGCGCTGGTTTTTCTTTATTTCAGAAATACTTATAGTTATAGGAATAATCTCCCTGGTCATCTCTCAAATACAGCTCGGAGCCCCACTGCAGCTAGGAATCGATTTTACCGGTGGCACTTCTATGATTCTTCAATTTAACCCAGCGGTCGAGCAAAGCCAGTTGCGGCAGGAGATGGCTGAGCTGGGATATGACGAGGCACGTATTCAAGACGCCGGCGAGGGTAATTTCATCATCTACACCAGGGAAATAACCTCAGTTGAGGCAAGAGAGATGACAGAGGAGCTCTCAACAGAATTGGATTCCCAGGTTGAAATAATCGATTACTACTTAGTCTCGGGAACAGTAGCGGCGGAGACAGCACGCAATGCCATCATCGCCGTAATAATAGCTGCTGTGGCTATGATGCTTTACATTGTCTGGGCATTTCGCCGTATGCCCAAGCCTTTTCGCTGGGGCACCTGCGCCGTAATCGCCCTTATCCACGATGTGTTCATAATAGTGGGCATCTTCTCCATCCTGGGCTGGCTTGCCGGAGTGGCGATTGACGCCCTGTTCATCACCGGGCTGCTCGCCGTTGTTGGCTACAGCATCAATAATACTGTGGTCGTCTTTGACCGCATTCGGGAAAATGTATCAAGGCACGTCAGACTAGACTTCGCCGAGACTGTAAACGATAGCCTCGTAGGAACGCTGGGGAGGTGTTTAAATACTGCCCTGACCACCTTTTTTGTGCTCTTAGCCCTTTTCCTTTTTGGCGGAGCCACTATACACTATTTCGTCCTGGTGTTGCTCCTCGGCGTTATCATCGGCACCTACAGCTCTATTTGCATCTCAAGCCAGCTTCTGGTGGTGTGGGAAAAGAGAGAGTGGCGTGCTCTTTTACCTTTCGCGAAGAAATCAGCCTAGTTAGAAATATCAAACCAATTTCCAATATCTAAGCTCTGAATCTAGACAAATTCAAAATTCCAGCTTAAATACCAAAACTCAGATTGCTCTACCCGGTCTCTGCCAATTCTTCGATATCAGGTAGACAACAACGGCATCACATGAAATAGCGAGTTGTTTACCACATGAGTAGTTGACTTCGATTACACCTGTTCCGTACTATATTTAGCAACAGGCCTCAGAGGCAGACATAATAGACAGCCCATGATCAACAGTAGTGAGGACGACATAGTGCGCTTGAACAGGTCTCACGTTAAGCGTGCCACTGAGACACTAACCAGAGCATTCTGGAATCATCCACCACTCCATTATTACTTCCCCGACGAGGCAGAGCGGGAAAGGATAGCGCCCTACGTCTTCTCTTTACTTGTCTCCACTGGCATCCAATATGGTGAAGTATATGCCACTTCTCAAGATCTGGAGGGAGTCGCCATGTGGCTGCCATCCGACAACTATCCCGTTACACCGTGGGGACTGTTGCATTCCGTTCCACCCTCCGAGATTCTTGGCATTGTCAGATACGGAGGGTCCAGAATGAGGGGTCTTGGGCAATATATAGATGCCGTGCACCGCCGGCTGGCCCCATTTAAGCATTGGTTCTTGCAGACCATCGGTGTAGACCCTCAGTTTCAGGGAAGAGGCTATGCTAGCAAGTTGCTCAGGCCAATGCTGGCAAGAATAGATGAAGAGGGTCTGCCATGCTATCTTGAGACGCTCGAAGGACAAAATGTCCGGCTCTACGAGCACTTCGGCTTTAAAGTGATAGAGGAATCTAATGTTCCTGACACTAGCCTGACTAACCGGGCAATGTTGAGAGACGCCCGGTAGTCAAGGCAACTCATTACCAGAACGGAGGTTCTCATCTGTAGTGCAATGACAATGGCCATCACCCGATTGCACGATTACTCATTTTGCTTTGAATTTCGATCATTAGTTGAGAAGAATTAAATTTCTCCTTTTCTTTTGTTTAGCATTTCGGATTTTGTGCTTGGAATTTGTCGTGTTTTGCCCTGTCCTTTCGCCTTTTTATTGTTGAATTTTGGTTTAGTATCCCCCTAGGTGGTTTGGGGAAAGAGGGAGTGGCGCCACTTATTTCACTTAACTTCTCTCACAGGGGGATAGGGCAAGTTTTTTAGCCCAGCATAGGCTAGAGCTGCCCCCAAAACGGCATAAGAAAAGTCCTTGCTTTTGATAAATCTTCGCGGAGAAGTCCTGATTGAAGAAGCCGAGTCATATTTCAGCCGCCCGAATTTAGAAATTCTTCTCAATATGTCCACTTCTTCTCCTAAGCTGATTTTCTCATTCCACTCCCCACTCCTCTGGAAAAATTCTTTAGTTGTGTAGAAAGATTGAATATAAAAGGGAGTCCCCTGGCTAAGAAAAAAATTCTGAATGGCTTCGATTAGCTTTACCCTGGGACTTTCAGTTTCATATACTACCCTTGCGAATCCCCCGACATATCCACTATTTAAGAATTCAACACCATTACCGATTAAGTCCTTACTTACTTTAGTGTCAGCGTCTAGGAACATTAAGTACTCCCCTTGGGCCACCCTTGCCCCAAAATTCCTAGTGGCAGATGCTCCTTTCACAGGAACCTGAAGAATTTTGTCTGTGTATTTACGAGCAATTTGAATAGTTTTATCCTTGCTGCGACTGTCTACAGCCACAATTATTTCTATGGGCTGGTAGGTTTGCTTTTTCAAAGAAACTAAAGTCTTTTCTATCAAGGATTCTTCGTTCAAAGCGGGGATAATAATCGATACTAGCTTATTCATACGAAGTTACCAATTGATTAGCTTTGGCTTACTATGTAGTGTAGCTGTTTTATCTTCTCGATACGCTTGTCAAATCCCTCGGGTTTTCTTACCATTGATGCTTCTCCCACCGGGTCATCTATCTCTGAACTACCCAGAAGTACATCGAAGATAGCTTTTATGGAAGCAGCAACTACACGAAGGTTATAGCCACCTTCCAGGGTAAAAACAAGACGTCCCTGACACAGTTCGGCAGCCAGTTTCTTTAATATCACCGCCATTTGAGCAAAACCTCGAACGCTTACCCGCATCATAGCCAGGTGGTCAGCCCAATGAGGATCAAATCCAGCAGAAACAAGTATGAGTTCAGGCTGGAATCTGTGTGATATTGGAACCAAGACCTCCTGGAAAGCTCTCAAGTATTCCTCATCACCCCAGCCGGCGACCAGAGGGAAATTAACCGTAGTTCCTTTGCCTTCACCCACTCCAGTTTCTTCCATCCGCCCCGTCCCCGGATAAAAAGGATACTGATGGGTGGAGAAGTAAAGGACTTTGGGGTCAGCATAAAAAGCATCCTGAGTCCCATTGCCATGATGGACATCGAAATCGACGATAAGAATACGACTGAGATTGAACTTGCTTAGAGCAAATTTGGCAGCGATAGCCACATTATTGAAGATACAGAAGCCCATCGCTCGATTGTGAATGGCATGGTGCCCCGGTGGTCTAACCAGCGCAAAGGCATTATCCACTTCTCCCCTCACCACCGCTTCTACAGCAACCAGGAGTCCGCCGGCAGCGTATAAGGCTACTTCATAGGACCTCGGGCACACTACGGTATCGGGATCAAGCCAATTACCACCCTTCTCTACTTCGCCTTTTACATAGGCGATATACTCTGGCGTATGTAACATCTCCAACTCTTCCATTAAGGCAGGACGTGGAGAAAGCATAGTAAGCCTCCCTTTAATCCTGGTTTCCTCCAGATAAGACATTGCAGTTACTAATCTCCGAGAATTCTCCACATGCTCACCGGTATTGTGTTCTAAATAAATTGGATCATAGACCAGACCCGCTTTCATACCTCCATCATAGCAAAGATATCTAAGTAAACTCAATCACTGGCGAGTTCCCATAATCTATGCACCCAAATTCAAAAGACTCACCTTTTGGATGTCTTTGCGAGTGGCAGAGCCCCGAAGCAACCTCGGTAGTGTGTTGCAGTATTGCTCTGCTCTGCTCTGCTTAGCTTGCAACGATAAAAGGGGATAAAATATCCATGGGTACTGGATACTTTCTAAAGCGCCAATCAGGTCGGAGTTGTTTTTTACCAGGGGTAACATTTATGCTGATGCAAGTGTATACTTTTCCCAAGTGAAAGGATTTGCAGTGTGACCAGAGAAGAGATAAGAGAGCTACTTAACGAGGCGGAGAAGAGATTTGGCGAGGAGGCAAACTTAATACACCTGGAGTCAGGCAAAGTCATTTTCGTTGGCGATACTCATGGTGACCTAGAAGCGACGGAGAAAATTATCCATAAGTATCTCAAGCCGGAGAATAAGCTAGTTTTCCTGGGGGATTATGTTGATCGGGGACCCGACTCCCTGGAGAACATTAACTTTTTGCTCGGGCAAAAAACTGAGCACCCCGATTCTCTTTATCTGCTTATGGGAAATCATGAAGGCCATGCTGTGGTCAACTTCCACCCTGCCGATTTCTGGGAAGGACTGGATGCTGAACTTCACCAGCGATACAGTGAGGTTCTTTTCAAGTTGCCACTGGCAGCATCCACGCCAAATGGAATCATTGCCCTGCATGGAGCACTCCCCGATGTGTCCCGCCTGGAGGATATAGACAGTATAAAACCAGGTAGTATTGAATGGCATCAAATAACCTGGGGCGACTGGCAGGAAGGAGAAGATGAGAAGCCGTGCATCGACCCCTACACCGGGAGGCCTCAATTCGGGCGAGGCTGGTTCGAGAAAATCATGTCCCGCCTGGGCAAGAATGTCTTGATAAGGTCACACCAGCCAAGTGCTCCACCCACAATGTACAGTAAAAGGTGTCTTACCATATTCACCTCCTCAGCTTACAAACATTATATTTCTGAGCGCACCATAGCCCTGGTTGATTTGAGAAGAGAAGTAAAGAGCGTGGATGATATAGAGATAGAGATTGTCTAAAGCCCCCACAACCCTCAAGATTTCAGCCTACTACGTTATAATATAACCAAACTGCTTCTGGGAAGTTGCTGGAATAAAAGTCGCAAGACTTTTTAGGTTAAATAATGCAACCTTTCTCGGCTTTCTGCATTTATAGTAATAGTAAAGATATAAAAATGAACAAGCTGCTCAAAGTTTCAATTCCAATACTGCTGATTCTGGGGTTAGTGCTAATCAGTGGCTGTGGTGCTTCGCCGTCAGAATTACCTAATGTACCCGGTGGCGGAGGGTCAGATGAAGAAAGATTAGCACCTGCTGATGGAGGGGGAGATAACAGCGAGATTACCGATGAACTAACGGAAGACCGCAAAATCGTAAAAACAGGTTCCATAACTTTAAAGGTGGGCAATATAACCGAGACCATGGATGAAGTTGCTGAGATGGCTGATGAGCTCAACGGCTATGTAGTTTCTTCATATAAATATGAATATGAACGAGGCGTTTCTGGTCATATTACCATCCGCGTTCCCTTTGAAAGATTTGAGGAGGCTTTTTCCAGACTTCGACAGCTAGCCCCAGCCGTACCCTACGAGACTACCACAGCAACAGATGTAACCGAGGAATATGTTGACCTGGAAGCTCGGCTACACAACCTTCAAGCTACCGAAGCCCAATATCTAGCCTTGTTGGAGAAGGCAGAGAACGTAGAGGAAATGTTAAAGGTGCAGAAAGAGCTTTCCAACGTGAGAGGAGAGATTGAGCAAATCGAAGGTCGCATGAAATATCTAGAGCAGACTTCAGAGACGTCACTTATTGAAGTAACCTTAGAGGAAACAAGAGGATTAACTGAACCCTGGAGCGCTTCCGCTGCTTTAAAATCAGCAGTGCGTGGGCTGACAACATTTGGCAGAGGCCTGGCGACTGCACTCATCTGGCTTGGTGTTTTCTCTTGGGCATGGATTCCACCCTTGGTAATCTGGCTCAGAAGACGCCGACGAGCAAAGAGCTAATTCTCAACGCATTTATCTCATTGTGTATTCTTCGAAGCTTATACAATAACCTTGACATGGCTTCATCGGGCATCTACACTATCACAAGTCATCAGATGAGGCCTGCGAGCGATGATATGCCCAGTTTGTAAATGCGACATGATAGTAGTAGAGTATCACAATATTGAACTCGATTATTGTAATAGCTGCAAGGGGGTATGGTTTGACTCTGGAGAGCTCGAGCTTTTTCTTAAGTCTCAGGGGCTTGAAGAGCCAAAGGAATTCTTTGATGACATCTTCACCTCTCAGGAAGCCATTTCATCAGAAAAGAAACGAAATTGCCCAATCTGTAGTCGTAAGATGAAAAAAGTAGCGATAGGCGGACAGCCCGAAAACATCATAGATGTGTGCTCTGATAAACATGGACTGTGGTTCGACGGAGGTGAGGTTACTCAATTGATAAGACATTTGGCTGGAGAACGACCGCCAAAACAAGATTCCAAGGAACAGGTCATCAGTTTCTTGGGAGAAGTGTTCGAAGCTCCTGAGTAAAGGGCAATAATAATTAAGTAACACATGGGAGAACATTAATTAAGGAGGTTGAATATGCTAGCAGTTTACATCATTATCGGTGTTGTCGTAGTTCTCGCAATCACATTATTTATTCTCTACAACAGCTTGGTCAGGCTGCGCAACCAAGTAAAGAACGCCTGGGCGCAGATTGACGTTCAGCTAAAACGACGCTATGACCTCATCCCCAACCTGGTGGAAACTGCCAAGGGTTATATGAAACACGAGCGAGAAACCCTGGAAGCAGTGACCAAAGCCCGTAATCTTGCCCAGCAACTGTCGTCTGCCGGAGCTGGCGAGCGAGCTAAAGCCGAAGGTGAGTTAAGCTCCGTATTATCCCGTTTACTGGCTGTGGTGGAAAACTACCCTGACCTCAAAGCCAATCAGAACTTTCTGGCACTTCAGGAGGAGCTTACCTCAACCGAGAACAAGATAAGCTTTTCTCGCCAGTTTTATAATGATTCAGTCCTGAGGTACAACAACCAGACGCAGATGGTTCCGTCCAACATTGTCGCCAGCACGTTCGGGTTCAAACCCAGTGAATTCTTTGAGGTTACGCTAACCGCAGAAAGAGAAGCGCCCAAGGTCAGTTTCACTTAGTAAGAAGTCACCGCAGCCGTGTGGGAACAGATTAGGTCTAATCAAATAAGGACGGTAGTGCTGACAATAGGTATGGGAGCACTGCTGATCCTTCTTGGCTATTTCCTGGGCATGTACTTCTTCGACAGCGCCCTTGCAGGTTTGGTCATTGCCATATTAGCATGGACAGTTTTGAGTTTAATCGGCTATTTCCAAGGTGACAGTATCCTGCTCAGGATGTCGAGGGCGAAGAAGATCAGGCGTGATGACCACCCCCGCCTGTACAATATAGTTGAGGAAATGAAGATTGCCTCCGGTCTGGAGAAAATGCCCGACATATACATCATTGATGACCCAGCACTGAATGCCTTCGCCACTGGTCGCGATCCCAAGCGGGCATCAGTAGCTATCACTTCAGGATTGCTACAAAAATTAAACCGTGATGAATTACAAGGGGTCATCGCCCATGAGATATCCCACATCAAGAATCGGGACGTGCTGCTCATGTCAATGTGTAGCATCCTGCTTGGCACTATTGTAATCCTGGCCTGGTATGGGTCGCGTCTCGCGTTTTTCGGCGCAATGACAGGAGGAAGAAGAAGCTCTTCAGGAGGAGGGAGGGGAGGCAACATAATAATCCTGGTCGTTTCACTCGTATTTATGATACTAGCACCGATTATGGCACAACTCATTTACTTCGCTATATCTCGGAAGAGAGAGTACCTGGCAGATGCTTCGGCAGCTCTCTACACCAGATACCCTGAAGGGCTGGCCTCAGCCCTGGAAAAGATAGGTGCCTCAACCGGGCAGTTAAAATCAGCCAATAAGGCTACAGCCCCCATGTATATCGTCAATCCTTTCCGCAAGAAAGGCTTGAAAGCCAGTGAGCTGTCCAGCACCCACCCCCCTCTATCAGAGAGGATACGCATCCTGCGCGCCATGGCTGGTGCCTCTTTTAGCGATTATGACCAGGTCTACCGCCAGTTCCACGGCGGTAAAGGAGTTATACCCGCTACCAGTCTTGCTGCCGCAACAGCCCCAATAACAACGACGAAACTGGGGGAAGAAGCGGGTGAACCAGACGAGGTACAACGTACTCGCGAGACCTCAGATGTAATGTGGCGGCTGAGCAACTATCGCACCATTGCATGTGACTGCGGCGCCAAGTTGCGAGTGCCACCCACGTTCAAAGAGCGACAAATCAGATGCCCGCATTGTGGCAGAACACACCATGTTTGAGAAGATGGATGATTATCAACCGAACCTCTTCACTCACCTTCGCTGACTTACTATGAGCCGGTCGATATCACCTATACACAAACTATAGAGAAGTAGTATAATGAGCTTCCGTCGTTCTGAATCTGCAGATCATGAGCCAAGGTAACATAGTGCATGTACCAACGGCTAGTTCTAAAAGGCTACCCTCTGTATCGGTAGTTATACCAGCCTATAATGAGGAAAAATATCTTCCTTTATGTTTGGAGTCAATAAAAAAGCAGGACTATCCTGAGCAATACGAGGTCATCGTAGTTGATAATGCCAGCAAGGACAATACAGCCAGGATAGCTCGCGATTGGGGCGCAAAGGTTGTCTATGAAAGTAAGAAAAGTCCCGCTTGCGCCAGGCAAAAGGGCGCTGAAGCAGCAACAGGAGAGATTATCGCCTTCATTGATGCCGATACCCAGGCACCAGCTTGCTGGCTTTCAACCATCGTTTCGCACTTTATTCGAAAACCAGAGACGGTGGTAGTAAGTTGCCCTTATGCCTACTTCGATGTTGTCAAGGTCGCCAGGATTGCCTCCTACATTGGTAGTTTCATCAGTATTATCTTAGACCAATTCTTTCGTAAAGTTTCCAACAAGGGTAGTGCTATATGGGGATGTAACTTCGCTGTGCGGCGGTCAGCACTCCTGGAGGTGGGTGGATTCGATACCAGTATCAGGTTTTATGGAGAGGAATACGAACTTTCCTTGAGATTGAGGAGAGCTGGCAAGGGAAGCATTATCCCCCGGCTCTTTGTTCTTACCTCAGCCCGCCGCCTGAAAAGGATTGGCGTAGTGAACCAATACTGGAACTGGGTTGTGGACTATTTCTCGGTACTTTTCTGGTATGAACCAATCTCCGAAAGGCTGGAGGACTTACCGTCTAAGGCATGGCGAACTGTGGTTGACAGTTTTTCCTGGTCGAGATTTAAAACAGCCTTGTTGTATGTTGCCCTTCTCTTTGGTTTACTGTGGTTGCATATCGGCCCCGTAATTGGGGCAGTGGGAAGAGCCATTTATGTCTTTGATATCGGTGTTCTTAGTTCACTGTTTGCCTACCACAGTACTAACCCTCGCTCCCAGTTCTATGGCAAGGTGTTGTCTAATGGCGACCGCAACCATCTCCGGATTGCACTAACCTTTGATGACGGCCCGAATGAACCTTACACCTCTCAAGTTCTCAACATACTGGAGCAATATAGAATAAAAGCGACTTTCTTCATCATCGGGGAAAACGCCCGGCGCTATCCTGATATCTGCCGGCGGATAGTGAAAACAGGAAATGTGATTGGAAATCACTCTTACCATCACTATAAGTCACTATGCTTAAGGCGGAGCAAGGCAGTTGCACGCGAGATTGAGCTAGCTCATCAGGCAATCTATGAATGTACCGGAGTTGAGCCAAAGCTTTTTCGCCCTCCCCACGGCTTCCGCACACCCTGGTTGATGCGAACTGTTCGCCAACTCGGATACACGGTAGTTACCTGGGACAATATGACCGGCGACTGGAAGGCAAATAAGTCTGCCGAAGAGATTGGACAAACTGTTGTTAAGCGGGCAAAACCAGGGGGTGTAATTGTACTGCACGATGGCCGCGACAGTAGGCCAAACTATGACCGAAGCCAGATGCTCCAAGCCCTGCCCTTCGTCATTGAGACCTTAAAGGGGAAGAGCTTCGATTTTGTCACCATACCTGAACTTCTTGAGTTAGAAAAAGAGCCTTCAGTCTAGCAAGCCCGGCTTAAGCATACAATCGCATTCACGGATGTTTTGGGCCGTACCTGTTTAAAAGCGCCTCTCTGGAAAGCCATACCTCTTTTACCTCCCAAGGCTTTTCTCTGAGCCCAGGCAATTTATCTCCCCGCAAATGATAGACTTGCATTAACCCGGCCATATAGAAGCGGCCCCCTTTTTTCCATAAGCTATCGGGTAGTTCATCAACTTGGAATCCCAGTCGTCGAGCAGCTACATCCTGAAGGGTGATGCCGTGGAGTGCTACAATATCACCAAACATCCCCCTGGTTATTTGCTGGGCCAAAACGCGGAGGTCCTGTGCGAAGCAACCAAGGAACTCCCGGGGCGATTGTGAGGCTTGGAGATTCAGCTTGCGTCTTCTCTTAAACCAGTCGTTGTTCAAATGAAGCTCTATGATTATGTCTCCGGTTCTTACTTCGGAGCCGTCATTTAGTACCTTGCTGGGACCCTTATAGCGGCGAATATCGAAGCAAATGATACCGCTACCATCGGCTTTCAGAGGCTTGATATGATAAATCGATCTCAACACCCTGTCCACCACAGGCCACAACGGGAGGATAAACAGGGGCGGATCACCTTTTGACATTAGTTGTCTCCGCAAGTGGTATACCAATTAGAAATCTGGAAAACAACATTTTATCATACGGAGCTCGGTGTGTCCTGAGCGTGAAGCTACAGTCTGTCGCCACAATTCGGCTGAGTTGAGATGGGTCATTGCCCCTATCTATGTTTTGTGCCACAATAGCCTGAGTTGTCTATGATTGACTGGATAAACGGAGCACTTTCTACACTAGCTGCTTCCATAAACGTCAATAACCCAAGGGGACTGGCAGCCATATTTTTATTAACCGTATCAGCAGACATTGGTATCCCATTCCCATTCGCACTCGACACCATCCTATTTTTCACTACCTACAAAATGGGGGCCTTCTCATTGCCGGTGCTCCTTATCATTACAATGCTACTGAGTGGCAGCCTACTGGGAACAAGCATCATTTACTGGCTAAGCCGGCTGCTGGGCACAAGATTCGCAAACTGGCTCGGTAAACGTTCGAAATTCTTGCAGCGTAATCTTGAGCAATTTCAGAATAGGATAGGCAGATGGCCTATCCCGGTGATAGTTGCCGCCAGATTAACACCGGGGTTTATGCAGGTATCATCGGTGGCTGCTGGTACCATGCGCATCCGTTACTACCAGATGGTGCTGGCCATCGTACTTTCTTTCATTGTCTATGATGGAACATTGATTTTCCTGGGAACTTTAGCCAGGCTCGGGTTAAAGGATGTAGGACCTGAGTATACCGCCTGGATCGTCTTTGGTTTCGTGGCTATAATGGCTGCAGTGTTTGTCACTATTCACCTGGTAAGGCGCAGGCGCATAAAGAAGCTAAAATAATGATGCATTGTTGAGCGGGACAAGATCCCGGACTCTCAACTTGGTTTCGAATTTCGCAATCCTACAAGCCTGCTTCTCCTCTCAGAATCTCAGCCTTATCCGTTCTCTCCCAGGGGAGGTCGAGGTCTACCCTGCCGAAATGCCCATAAGTGGCAGTCTGGCGGTAAATGGGGCGGCGCAGGTCCAGTGCCCTTATGATGGCTTCAAGGCGAAAGTCAAAATGCTTTTTAATGAGCTTTGATATGACTTCATCAGGAACCTTTCCCGTGCCGGATGTCTCGATGGCTAATGATAGAGGACGAGCTTTTCCGATAGTATAAGCAACCTGAAGCTGGACATAATCGGCAAGTCCAGCAGCTACAATATTTTTAGCGGCATATCTGGCCATATAAGCAGCGGAACGGTCTACCTTAGTAGGATCTTTGCCGGAAAAGCAGCCCCCACCATGTCCGCAGGCACTGCCGTAAGTATCAGCAACGATTTTGCGCCCGGTAAAACCAGTGTCGCTCACCGGCCCGCCGATGATAAATTGTCCTGCGCTGTTGATGTAGTATTCAGTCTCACTATCCAGCAAATTGTCGGGAATAGTCTTCCTAATAACCTGTTCTATAAGGTCGTGCTCGATGGTTTTACGTTCCACCCCCGGGTCATGCTGGGCACCAAGAACAACACAGAGCACCCTCTTAGGCATGCCATGACTATACTCTATAGTTATCTGAGACTTGCCATCGGGCCTGAGATAAGGCACGGCTCCACTTTTTCTTACCTGGGCTAAGCTCTGACACAGCTTGTGTGCCAGTGCAACAGGCAAAGGCATAAGCTCAGGAGTTTCTCTACAGGCAAATCCAATCATCATACCCTGGTCACCAGCACCAGTTCTGTCCAGAATTTCATCAGTTACCTCTCCCGTTCGCATTTCTAAAGATTGACCGACTCCGGCGGCGATGTCGCTTGACTGCTCTTTAATTGAGACGAGGACTCCGCAGGTCCGATAATCAAAGCCATATTCAGGTTTGGTATAGCCTACATCCTTGATTACCTGGCGCACGATATTGGGTATTTCCACATAGCCCTCGCAGGTAACCTCACCGAGGACTATCACCATGCCCATAGCCACAGACACCTCACAGGCCACTCGGGCGAAAGGGTCTCGTGCCAGCATAGCATCAAGAATAGCATCGGAAATCTGATCACATAGCTTATCAGGGTGCCCCTCGGTGACGCACTCCGCAGTAGCTAAATAGGAATCCGCTTGATTAAAGCTATTCGTCATCTTTACCCCCTTCGGGAAACTCTAATCCTGAATTTCTAAACTCCAAGCTTAAATACTAAAACTCATTTTGTTTCTAATTTCGATCATGAGTTTTTCGATATTGTTTAGTATTCAGCATTTCGTGCTTAGGATTTATCATATTTCACGCTTCTGCTTCTTGTGTTCTTTTATGTTCCTTCTTCCCAGCTTGCCAGGTAATTCCTTTGTTCCTCACTCAAGGAATCAATGGCGACATTCATGGAGGCGAGCTTTAGTCTACCAACCTCCTGGTCAATTTCCTCAGGCACAGGATAGACTGCAGGCTCGAGCTTTCCTTGCGTCTTGACAAGATACTCTAAACATAGGGCTTGGTTGGCAAAACTCATGTCCATAACGCTAGCCGGGTGCCCCTCGGCGGCAGCTAGATTGATTAGCCTACCCTCGCCCAACAGGTAGATACGCCGTCCATCGCCTAATACATATTCATCAACAGAAGGACGTACTCGTTTCTTCGATTTGGCCATGCTTTCCAAAGCCGGGATGTTTATTTCTACATTGAAGTGTCCGCTATTTGCCACAATAGCACCGTCTCTCATCTGTAAAAAGTGTGTTTTATCAATGACACTCATATTACCCGTGGCGGTGATGAAGACCTCTCCCATCTGGCAAGCATTAATCAAAGGCATGACCTGATAGCCATCCATGGCAGCCTC